>CAZGNH010000156.1:0-5255 GCA_964527025.1 uncultured Chthoniobacterales bacterium
ACGATATCCTCCGGCCCGAGCCCCGCGAGTTGGTCGGGAGCGGGCCGGGCGGGCAAAAGGCGGATCCCGAGGGCTTCCATTTGCGCGTTGACATCCGGGTTGTGGATGATTTCGCCGAGCAGGGAGATCGGACGGTCGGGAAAAACCTTCCGGGCGGCGTAGGCGAGGTCAATGGCCCGTTCCACCCCGTAGCAGAACCCGAATTCCTTGGCCAGGCGGATGGTGGTGGCCCCGGCCACGATCACACCCCCGGCGGCCCGGATGCGTTCCACGAGGGCGCTCCGGTAGTGGGATTCCACCTGCGCCTGCACGCCGGCCATGATGTCGGGTGTGCGCAGGTTGACGCGCCCCCGGGCGGGGGCCGGGGCGCTCACGCCCTCCCCTCCGCGGCCTGTCGCTGCGCACGTGCGGTCATGGACCTCCTAGAGCAAGAAAACCGGGCGATGTCAAACGCCTGTGATCGGGAGTTGCAACACGCCGGGCATTCCCTATGGTGCAACGATGATCGAGGAACACGATTTTGCAGATGCGATGGAGAACACGCGCGTCGTGCTCCCACCCAAGGCCCTCATCGAAACCTTCGGCACCACCAGCTTCAAATTCCTCCTCGTCAGCGAGCTGATGGATGAAGTCAATGCCGTGCGCGTGCGCGGGGGGGCCATCGAGGCCGAGCGCCCGCGCATCGTCTCGCCCCACAACTTCAAGAAGCTCATGCTCGAGGGCTTTGGTGAAAACGCGCGCGGTTTCGCCGAGTGGGTCGAGGAGCACGGGGACGCCATGCGCGTGCTCAAATACGGCTTTCAATTTCGCAAGACCGACCTGCGCCAGAGCGTTGTGCACGACCCGATCGATGAGGTGATCGGGCGCCTGCGCGACGGCCTGCACGAGGACGGGGACCGGCAGACGGCGTTGATCAGCGGTGTGGACGAGGGGTGGGAGGTGTGTTTGGTGAAGTTCACGATGGACTTGATTCAGCGTTCGGCGGGGGAGAACATCGGGGAATGGAAGCGCCGCGGTCTGATTTGAATCCGGGGGGTCAGTTCCGCCGTGGGGGTGTGTTGACCCGTCTTCTGGTGGTGTTGGTGTTTGCGGGCGGGGTGGTGGGCGGCTCGTTGTATTTTGCCTACGAGATTTTTTGGAAGCCGGGGAAGCTGGACCGCATCGAGGCGCAGGAGATTGAGGTACAGGCGGCGTTGCCGCCGCCGCCCCACCCAAGTCTGGCGGAATTTGCAATGGCCGCGGCGGCGCTGCGTGAGGGCGGGACCGCGGAGGCGGAGCAACGTCTTGCGGCGCTTGTCGGAGGCGACCCGCTGGCACCCGCCGCACCCGATGCCCGGGCGCTGCTCGGGGAAATCCGCATGCGGACCCTGCTTTCCCCGGAGTCGGCGGAAGGCAAGACGGTTTACACCGTGGTGAAAGGGGATTCCCTCGCGCGCATCGCCGGAAAAACAGGCGCCGCCCCCGAACTCCTCTTCCGCGCCAACAACCTCGAAACCATCAACCTCCAAATCGGCCAAACCCTCCTGATCCCCGACCTCGCCCTCCGCCTCCTCGTCAACCCCGCGGCCAAATCCCTCACCCTCCTCAACCACGACGCCTTCCTGAAGGAATACCCCCTCGTCCGCGCCGACGGATCCGGACTCTCCCCCGGCGCCTCCCTCTCGGTCGCCGACAAAATCGCCACGATCGACGGCAACCGCATCGCCTTCGGCGAAAGCAAGTTCGCCGCCGCCGAAAAAGTGGTCCTCCTGCAGCCCGGCGGCGCGTCGATGCGTGCCGTGCCCGCCGGATCCGCCTCCCCCCCGCCGGGCATCATCCTGTCACCGTCCGACATCGAGGAAATCCATGTGCTCGTCTCGCGCGGAACCCCCGTCTCGATCCTCCCCGCCACCCAATGAACGGTCCCGACTTCGAGCAGCCGATCGCCGAACTCGAGGAAAAACTCGAAGCCCTCGTCCGCCGCCTGCCCGCCAACCGCCTCGATGACGAAGTGCGCGCCCTGCGCGAAAAACTCACCGCCACCCGCGGGCGCATCTACTCGAACCTCACCCCGTGGCAGCGCGTCCAAATCGCCCGCCATACCGCCCGCCCGTTCGCGCTCGATTACCTGCAAAACCCGTTTCGCGACTTCTTCGAAATCCGCGGCGACCGTCTCTTTGGCGACGACGCGTCGATGCCCGGAGGATTTGCGACCCTCGATGGCATCCGGTGCGTGGTCATCTGCCAGCAGAAGGGGCGCAACGTGAAGGAAAACCTCCTGCGCAATTTTGGCAGCCCCCACCCGGAGGGCTACCGCAAGGCACTCCGCCTCATGCGGCTGGCCGAGAAGTTCGGGCTGCCGGTTGTTTCGCTCATCGACACCCCGGGCGCGTATCCGGGAGTCGGTGCCGAGCAGCGCCACATCGCCGAGGCCATCGCCGTCAACCTGCAGGCAATGATGGTTCTGCGCACGCCGACGGTTGCCGTCGTCATCGGCGAGGGCGGATCCGGCGGTGCCCTTGGGATCGGTGTCTCGGACCGCGTCCTCATGCTCGAAAATGCCTACTACTCGGTGATCAGTCCCGAAGGGTGTGCCGCCATTCTCTGGAAGCACCGCAAACACGCCCCGGAAGCCTCCGAAGCCCTCAAACTCGACGCGGCCGCCCTCCTCGAACTCGGCATCATCGACGGCATCGTTCCCGAGCCGGCCGGCGGCGCCCACCACGACCCCGGTGCCGCCTCGGACAACCTCGGCACCGCCCTCTCCGGCGCCCTCCGCGGCCTCCTCGGAACTCCCATCGACAAACTCCTCGGGGACCGCTACCAAAAATTCCGGCGCATCGGGATTTTTGAGGAATAGGATTGCATCGGCGGCCACGCCCATCGCACCATACAGCACGCAAGAAACGCAAGGCCCCGCCGCCCAGATACCCGCCCACATGCCTCCAGCCACGCCGCCAACCACGGAAAAACTCTCGGGCCCCCAAGTGCGCCAATTTTCGGTCTTCCTTCAAAACAAGGTCGGCGCCCTCCTCGATGTCGTCAAACTCCTCGACAAACACAGCGTCGCAGTCCTCGCCGTCAGCATCCAGGATTCCTCGGAATCGGCCATCGCGCGCATGATCGTCAGCGATCCGGAGGCCGTCATCGATTTGTTCAACGAACACGACATTCCCTTCGGTGAGTGCGACGTGATTGTCGTCGAGATGCCCGGCGGCGCCGCCGACCTCACCAAGATGCTTGCAGCCCTCCTCATGGCCGAAGTCAACATCATCTTCAGCTACCCGATGCTCACGCGCCCCCGCGGGCGCCCGGTTCTTGTCATCCATGTGGATGACAACGAGTGCTCCGCCAACGTCCTCTCCGGAGAAGGATTCATCATCCTCAACCAAGCCGACCTCTCACGCTGACCCCACTGCCATGAAACTGGAACAAGCAGGTGGACAGAATTTTCAGAGACGCACTTGCAGAAATTTGGCTCCCAATTCTGTTCATTCTGTAAATTCTAATCCAAACTCTTCATGTGCTCTTTTTTGTATGAAAATCCACATCGCCGCCGCCTGCATCGCCTGTATCGCCTGTATCGCCACCGCCTCCGCCGACGTCTCGATCACCCAGCAACTTGAACAACCCGGCTCCGGCCCGGTCACCATGACCCTCAAAATCAAGGGCGACATGATCCGCAACGATGTCAATTCCCACCTCAGCGCCATCATCGACTCGAAAACCGGCGATACGGTCACCCTCATGCATGACCAAAAAATCGCCGTGAAGATGCCGGGAGCCCTCGTCAAAGCCGCCCAGAAGCAGGCCATGGGCGACGTGGATTCCGCACCCGAGCCCGAGCCCACCGGCCGTCGGGAAGTCATCAATGGTTTCAACTGCGAGGAATTCGTCTCGACGCACGCGGGCAAACGCGTCGAAACTTGGATCACCCGCGACATCCCAGACGCCGCCGAAATCGCCCGCCAATTCGCCGCCCTCGGCCCCGAAACAAACCCCGCCGGCAGCTTCACAACCCCTGCCGGCCTCGATGGCCTCCCCATCCGCACCGCGATCGAACTCGCCCCCGGGCAATCCCTTACCATGACCGTTACCGGCCTCACCCGCGACCCGGTCCCGGTCTCGGAATTCGAAATCCCCGCCGGCTACTCGGAAATGGCCATGCCCAAGATCCCCGGGCAGTAACCCCCCCTGCCACCAGCCGGACGAGCGGGCCGCTCGTCCCTGCCCTGATGCCACGCGCGCGGAGCGCGCCATTCTTTGGTAGGGACACGCGGCCCGCGTGTCCGCGCCCTGCCATGGATCCTCCATCCTGCAAAACCCCGCGCAGGTGCCGAGGCGGGGTCCCACCAGCCGGACGAGCGGGCCGCTCGTCCCTACCCTGATGCCACGCGCGCGCAGCACGCCATTCTTTGGTAGGGACACGCGGCCCGCGTGTCCGCGGCTTTGCAGGATTGAACTTCTCCCTGCCTTCATGGTTCAATTCGCGCATGGCTTGCGAACAGAATTTTGAGCGCCCTGCCAGAAAGTCTCTGCCCCATGACATCCCGCTTTGGCTGGACCCCTCAGAGGAAATTTATTTCCTCACCATCGCCTGCCACCAGCGCGGGAAAAATCAATTGTGCTTGCCCGGAACAGGCGAATCCCTCTTGGACGGGGTGTCCTATCGTCACGGAGAAGGTGACTGGTGCGTGCATCTTTTTCTTCTGATGCCCGATCATGTCCATGCCGTGATGTCCTTCCCACGGGATAGGATGGGGATCCAATCCCGAATAAAAAACTGGAAGAGTTGGACCGCCAAAAAACTCGGCATTCGCTGGCAACGTGACTTTTTCGAGCATCGGTTGAGGGGAGGCGAGGGGTTTGCAGAAAAGACGGCATATATCCGCAACAATCCCGTTAGGGCGGGATTGGTGGGAAGCCCCGAAGATTGGCCATGGGTTCTTTGGCGTGATCCCAACGACGGGCGGTTGATTCGCTCAAGGCTAATTCAGGGGTAGCGCTTGCCGGAGGTTGTGTGTCTTCCAGCCGGACGAGCGGGCCGCTCGTCCCTACCCTGATGCCACGCGCACGGAGCGCGCCATTCTTCGGTAGGGACACGCGGCCTCGCGTGTCCGCGCCCTGCCATGGATCCTCAATCCTGCAAAACCCCGTGCAGGTGCCGAGGCGGGATCCCACCAGCCGGACGAGCGGGCCGCTCGTCCCTACCCTGATGCCACGCGGCGCGGAGCGCGCCGTTCTTTGGTAGGGGCACGCGGCCCCGCGCGGGCGGG
>CAZGNH010000157.1:0-5662 GCA_964527025.1 uncultured Chthoniobacterales bacterium
TGCCTATTGACGAACATTCCAATCTCGGCTTTCGTAACATGAGATCACTCCATTCCAATAAATACAGAAATGTCAATAGGCAAGGCCTGACCCCTAACATGACCCCTAACACGATGCGGAAGGGTTTGTTGTAGAGGGGGCCGGTGGTTTTGTAGCGGTGGGTGATGGATTTGTTGCCGAGGGCGTCGGTGCGGGTGACGACCGTGTTGTGTTCCGCGTAGGCGAGGGTTTCGGTTTCCGCGGTGGCGATGCGCTCGCGGCTCATGGTCGGGCGGTTGTAAATGATGCCGTCCTCGGCGGGCTCGCCGCCCGTGATCGTGTAGGTCCAGTAGCCGTCGGTCACCACGCGGCGAATGCTCTTGGTCGGGGCCGATGGCATACCGCTTGAGGAATTTCTCAGTGCCCCGGCAAGCCACTGGTTGGAGGAGTGATTTCCTGGTTCCAGACGCTCGATGAGAATCAGCCAATGCCATTGGGGGTCGTCGAATTTTGACGCGGATCACCCCTTGCATCCGGAGGGGCAGTTGATTACGTTACGCGGGAAATGACCGCGACCAGCCACACGGCCTACGACTCGAAGATCGAGGGCAATGTCATTTTCACGAAGGTGGATGCGGCCATCAATTGGATGCGGAGCAATTCGTTGTGGCCGATGCCGATGGGGCTCGCGTGTTGTGCGATCGAATTGATGGCGGCGGCGTCCGCGCGATTTGATATCTCGCGTTTCGGGGCGGAGGTGATGCGTTTTTCGCCGCGGCAGAGCGATGTGATGATCGTTGCCGGGACGGTGACCTACAAGATGGCATTTGCGGTGAAGCGGATTTGGGATCAGATGCCCGAGCCGAAGTGGTGTATTGCAATGGGGGCGTGCGCATCGAGTGGCGGCATGTATCGCAGCTACGCGGTCCTGCAGGGCATCGACCACCTCATTCCCGTGGACGTCTATGTGTCCGGGTGTCCCCCGCGGCCCGAGGCCCTGCTTGACGGGATCATGCGCCTGCAGCGCAAAATCATGGGCGAAGCCTCGCTCGAGAATCAGAAAAAGGCCCTTGTGGCGGCATTATGAGAAACACGACCGACATCATCCGGCAACGTTTCGGGGGGGCGCTGCTCGGGGAGGGCGTGTTCCGCGGCGAGACGACACTGGTGGTCGGGCCGGAGCGCCTGCACGAAGTGGCGGCCTACTGCCGGGACGGTCTCGATTTTGATTACCTTGTGGACATTTCGAGCGTCGACCACCTCGATGCCGACCCGCGCTTTGAAGTCGTCTACGAGCTTGTTGTGCTGGAGACCATGGAACACCTCCGCCTCAAGGCGGCCCTGCCGGAGGACTCCCCCTCGATCGCGACCGTTTCCGATCTCTGGCCAACCGCCGACTGGCACGAACGCGAAATCTACGACATGATGGGGATCCGGTTCGAAGGCCACCCGGATCTCCGGCGGATCATCATGTGGGAAGGCTACCCCCACCACCCGCTGCTCAAAGACTTTCCCCTCGAAGGAAAACACACCGAGGTGCCCGACGTGGCCTTCACCGACGCAGCCCCCCTTGCCGGCGGCCCCTTCGTCACCGAACCCACCGAAGGCACAACACTCGTCCGGGAACCCCGGGCCCGACGCCCCGGGGACCTGCCACCAAAAAAACCATTCATCGCCGAACCTTGATTTCCAACGCACGCGCCCTTGCGGAGCTGATCGACCGCATCGCGCCACTCCCCCGGATCGCCCTCGACACCGAAGCAGACAGCCTCCACTGCTACTTTGAGAAAATCTGCCTCATCCAGATTTCGACGCCCCACGAGCATGTCTTGATCGATCCGCTGGCCGGACTCGACCTCCAATCCCTCTTTGACACACTCGGTCGGAAAACCTTGATTCTTCACGGTGCCGATTACGACCTGCGCCTCCTGCACCGGTTGCTCCGCTTCCGGGCCGACGACCTCTTCGATACGATGCTGGCCGCGAGACTCTGCGGGATGCAGGAACTCGGGCTCTCGGCGCTCGTCGCCAAATACTTCGGCGTGACCCTCTCGAAGGCTTCGCAGAAGGCAAACTGGGCCCTGCGCCCGCTCCCGGAGACGATGATCCAGTATGCGGTCAATGATACCCGCTATCTGCTTGATTTGGCAGGGATTCTCGAAGAGCGGCTGGCGGAGCTTGGCAGGCTTGCGTGGTTCCGGGAGACGATTGCGCGGATGCAGACGGCGGCGCGGGAGCCGCGGGCGCGCGATGAGGCGACGGTCTGGCGCATCACGGGGAGTTCGGCGTTGAGCCCGAGGGCGCAGTCGGTGTTGCGAGTGTTGTGGCAGTGGCGTGACAGCGAGGCGAGGGCATGGGACCGCCCGTCTTTTCACGTGATCGGCAACAAAGATTTGTTGCGGATCCCCCCCCCCGCGGCGGCGGCGGGCCAGCCGGTTGCGCCGCCCCGGATGACCGGGCGGCGGAAAAAGAGTTTCGAGGTGGTCTTGGCGCTGGCTCTGGACGTGCCCGAGAGCGAGTGGCCGCGTCCGGAGAAGGCCAGGCGGAGCCGCCCGTCGCGCGAGATGCTCAAGCGGCTTGATGATCTGCGCGCCGTACGCGACCGGGTTGCCAAAGAGCTGGACCTCGACGCCTCGATTCTGGCGCCCAAGCATGCGCTCGAAGCGGTGTCCGTGGACCCCGGTTGCGACGCCCTCATGCCATGGCAGCGGCGGCTCCTGGGCATGGACCTTGTGCAGCCGTCCCTGCTGCCCGCAGAGGCCGTCACATGACGACCCGCGGCACGGCGTCCGATATCATTTCCCTCGCTCTCGAGGAGGACACCGGCCGGGGGGACGTGACATCCGGGGGTTTCATCGACGCGGAGGCGCGGACGGCGGCGCGGCTTGTGGCGCGCGAACCGTGTGTACTGGCCGGGCTGGAGGTTGCCAAAGAGGTGTTCAGGAGGCTCGACGGCAGGGCCGGATTTTCCATGGAGGCGCGCGATGGCGACCGCCTCGATGCCGGTGCAACGGCCCTGCGGATTGCCGGCAATACACGCGCCATCCTGACAGCCGAGCGCACCGCCCTGAATTTTGTCCAGCGCCTCTCGGGCATCGCCACCCTCACCCGCGCCCATGTGGATGCCGTCGCCGGAACCGGAGTCACCATCCTCGACACACGCAAGACCTCCCCCGGCATGCGCGCCCTCGAGAAGGCGGCCGTGCTTGCGGGGGGTGCCGCAAACCACCGAATGGGCCTCGACGACATGGTCATGGTCAAAGACAACCACCTTGCGGCCTGCGGCGGCCTCCCCGGTTTGCCCGCGCGCATTGCCGCCATCCGGGCAGCCCACCCGGACATCCTGGTTGTTGTCGAAGTGGATTCGCCCGACCAACTGCCCGCCGTCCTTGCCATCGAGGGCATCGACCGCATCCTCCTCGACAACATGAGCCCCGATCAGCTCCGCGCGGCCGTCGCCATGCGCCGCCCCGGGGTGACCCTCGAAGCCAGCGGCGGCATCACCCTCGCAAACATCCGCGAAATGGCCCTCACCGGCGTCGATTTCATCTCGGTCGGCGCCCTCACCCACTCGGCGCGCGCCATCGACTTCGGCCTCGATTTCGAAGATTCACCGCCCGGCACCGCATGAACCGGATTCTGTGGATGCCCCACGGGTTTGCGCTTTGCGCGCGCCGACAACGCGCGTATTTTTCGGCTCCGTGATCCGGTTTTTTGTTTATGGTCCGCCTGTAGTGCTTTTGGTGCTGATTGTCGCTTCGTTTGTGAGCGTGGCGATGCTCACCGGCACGAAGAAGAACGAGATGACCGTTGGGATGCTCGGCGAGCCCTCGACCCTCAACCCGATCAAATCGGCCGACGGCGCGGCCAGCACGGTCCAGGCCTCCCTCTTCAACGGCCTCCTCAAATACGACCAAAACCTCGAAATCACCACCGACCTCGCCAAAGCATTCTCCCTCAGCCAGCAGACCACCTGCTTCTTCACGGACGAAAACGCCGCCCTCACCGCGCTGCTCGCCATCGAAACCTCAAGGCTCCAGTGGCGCGAATGGACGGTCACCGGCGCGAAACTCGACGGAAGCGCACTCGTCATCCGCCTCGACCAACCGGGCATGGACGCCTCCCGCAAAATCATCTCCCTCTTTGACAAGGCAACCATGGTCCCGCTCCATGTCGTCCGCGTCGAGACCACCGCACCGCCCGCCGAACCCCTCGAACGCATCCGCGCCTCGCTCGGGGGCGGACGCCTCGTGAGGCTCTGGCAGGAATCCCCGACGGTCTTCGAGGCGACTGTCCTCGGAAATCGCGAAGAGGCCACAGCCGCCGTCGCGCGTTTTTTCGAGCACATGCCGGAACTCGGGGCGAAGATTGCCGTATCCGAAGAGCTTCCGTTTCTGGCCGAGCCGGAGGTCGTGTTTGATTTGCGCGAAGATGTCCGGTGGCACGACGGGGCTCCCCTCACCTCGCGCGATCCGGCATTCACCTACCGGGCGATCATGGACCCGGCGGTTGCCTCCCCGCGCAAACCGGATTTTGACATGATCCTCGATGTCGCCACTCCGACCGCGCACCGGTTTGTCGTAACCTACCGGAAGCCGTTCTCGCCCGCGCTGAACAGTTGGATGATGGCTGTCCTGCCATCGCACCTCCTCGAAGGCAAACCGCAGGAGTGGTGGGTGAAACACTTCGACCGCAGCCCTGTCGGCACCGGCCCGTTCGTCTTCGACATCTGGAAGACCAACGAATACCTGCGCCTGCGCCGCAACCCGTCCTACTTCGACGCGCCGGGTCCGTGGCTTGATGCCATCGTTTACCGCGTGCTGGCCGACCAGCTTGCCCTGCGCCTGGCGTTCGAGACCCGCCAGGTGGATTTCTGGGCGGTCGATCCATGGGCGGTCAGCTCGTTCGAGAAAGATCCCCGCTTCGAGCTGTTTTCGATGGCGGGCAATTCCTATTCGTACGTCGGCTGGAACCTGCGCCGGGAGATTTTCCAAGACCACCGGGTCCGCATGGCGCTGGCCCATGCGGTCAACGTGCCCGAAATGGTCGCCCATATCCTCTACGGACACGGAATCCAGAGCACCGGCATCTTCACACCCCAAATGTGGTTCTTCAACCCGTCCATCACACCCATCCCCCACGACCCGAAACGCGCAAGGGCCCTCCTCGCCGAGGCCGGATGGATCCCCGGCCCCGACGGAATCCTCGCCAAAGACGGACGCCGGTTCGCATTCACCCTCATCACAAACAG
This sequence comes from uncultured Chthoniobacterales bacterium, assembly GCA_964527025.1. GTDB lineage: Bacteria > Verrucomicrobiota > Verrucomicrobiia > Chthoniobacterales > Terrimicrobiaceae > CAZGNH01. The sequence continues at coordinate 5,231 of CAZGNH010000157.1, forward strand.
CGGCAACGAAACCCGCCGCGACATCGCCACCATCGTGCAGGACAATTTCCGCGCAATCGGCATCGAGGTCAAAATCGAGATCTACGAGTGGGCGGTCTTCCTGCGCAATTTTGTCAACAAAGGGGAATTCGATGCGATCGTGCTCGGGTGGGCACTCGGCGCCGACTTCGATCAGTTCCAAATCTGGCACTCGTCGCAGAACAACCCGGAACAGCTCAATGTCGTCAGTTACAACAACCCGCTCGCCGACCGCCTCCTCGAACAAATCCGCCAGGAATACCCCCGCCCGAAAATCATCGCCATGGCCCGCGAACTCCAACAAATCATCTTCGCCGACCAGCCGTATTTGTTCCTCTATGTCCCGCAAAGCACATCGGTCTTCTGGAAGGGCAGCTTCCGGATCCGGCGGCCCGACCCTGCCGGCGACGGATG
>CAZGNH010000158.1:0-10290 GCA_964527025.1 uncultured Chthoniobacterales bacterium
TGCGGGATGGAGGTCGGGGGCTCATGCAGGATCCGGCAAAGCCGGGGGCTTGAGATGGCACAAGCCCCTCTCCGTAACCGACCACATCATCAAACGGAGTGAAACGCGAGAACACGTGCCCCATCGCCAGCAAGCCTTCGCATAGGATTGCAAAAAAAGCAGGCGCAAGGCGTCGTCGTGGTCGGGCAGGGTCCGGTCAATGGCGGCGAGGCCCTTGGGAACCTCCGCGTTGGACGGGCTGGGGGAACATTCTTCGCTCTCCATTCTTCGTTCGGGGCAGGTCAATTCCAGTTGCATCGGCGGTGCGGCTGGGGGTTGCTTGACGGCCATGAAGAGCATCATTGAACCCGCGCGGCTCGGGGAGGTCGATTTCAGCAACGACGAGATCGCGCGTTACTCGAGGCACCTGATCATGCCGGAGGTGACCCTCGAGGGTCAGCGCCGGCTGAAGGCGGCGCGGGTTCTGTGCATCGGTACCGGCGGGCTCGGGTCGCCGATCGCCCTCTATCTGGCCGCGGCGGGAGTCGGGACCATCGGGCTGGTGGATTTCGACGTGGTGGATTTTTCCAATTTGCAGCGCCAGATCCTGCACGGAACCAAGGACGTCGGACGCAAGAAGCTCAACAGCGCCCGGGACAGAATCAAGGACGTCAACCCGAACGTGGCGGTCGTCCTCCACGATGCGATGTTCCGCGCCGACAATGCGCTTGAGATCGCCGCGCCCTACGACATCGTCATTGACGGGACGGACAATTTCCCGACCCGTTACCTTTCGAACGACGTGTGCGTTCTGCTGCGCAAGCCGAATGTTTACGGGTCGATTTTCCGCTTCGAGGGGCAGTGCACGGTTTTTGCGCCGCACCTCGGGGGTCCCTGCTACCGGTGCCTGTATCCGGAGCCGCCGCCGCCGGGCATGGTGCCGAGCTGCGCGGAGGGCGGTGTGCTCGGCGTGTTGCCGGGCGTGGTGGGTGTCATGCAGGCCATCGAGGCGGTGAAATTGATTGTCGGGATCGGGGAACCGCTTATCGGGCGGCTTGTGCATTTCGATGCGTTGCGGATGTCGTTCCGCGAGTTCAAGGTGCGCCGGGATCCTTCCTGCCCGGTGTGTTCCGAACACCCGATCATCCGGGAGCTGATCGACTACGAGCAATTTTGCGGGATTCCGCAGGCGCGCGCGGCCGAGGAGGCCGAGCCTCCCGTGCCGGAAATCAGCGTCGAGGAACTGAAGGCGCGGATGGAGCGCGGGGAGCGTTTTGTCTTGTTGGACGTGCGCGAGGCGTGCGAGTGGGAGATTGCACGGCTGCCGGGGGCGGTGCTGATTCCGCTGGCCGAGCTGCCGTCGAGGATGAGCGAACTGGACAGCGCGGACGAAATCGTCATCCACTGCAAAGTCGGCCAGCGCAGCGCAAAGGCCCTGCGCCAGCTCCAGAAGGCGGGGTTCGCCAAGTTGTTCAATGTCGGGGGCGGCATCGCCGCGTGGTCCGAGCGGATTGATCCCGGCGTGCCGAAGTATTAACCCGCATCTCTCACAAGCCATCTGCTGCGACTTGCGGGAGGCAGGCTGGGACGGGTCAAGGAAGAGACAAAATTGTCGTGAAAACCAATCCGCGCGGATCGTGAGATCCGATACCTGTTGAGTTTCTCCTTGATCATTGGGATCGGATTTCTTCTGGTTGTTTCACTTGCCGTGAGTGCGATACTTTCCGCTTTCACCACATATTTGAGCGGGATGCTCTGGCTCCCGCCAAACCGGGATCCTTTTCTTCGGGGCGGAGTTTGTGAAAGCCAGGGTGCGGCGTGGGCAGGGCATTCAACCCACAGAAAACGCACTCGCCGTGCAATGAACCCTGCGCAAAGTGGATTCGCAACGGCCTGAAACCGGATCGATGAGCGGGGAAAAATCACAAAGCCCCCCTCGTTGGAAGGTGTGGTTAAAACGCATTGGGCTTGGCTTGCTGGTCCTCGTGTTGGTGATCGTCACTTTCCATCGACCCCTCTTTTTCGAGGGAATACGTTACTTTGTCCTGCGTGCCGCCAAACAGCAGAACCTCGAAATCGATTACACGATGAATGGTTCGATCTTCACGACGCTGTCCGTAACAAATCTGAAGGCCACGCCGGTTGAGCCGGGACCGATTCAGCGTATGGAGATCGGCTCATTGCACCTGCGATACAGCCTGTGGGACCTGCTCCGGGGCGGCCTGCCTGCGTTTTTGGAGGAACTCCATTTCCGTGATGTGTATATCGAGATGGAGCCCGGCGAGCCGCTCCCACCGGAAAAGGAAGAAGAGCTTCAGGCTTTCAAGTTTCCCGCACTCATTCCCGATGTATTGGCACTGGATAACGTGAACTTCGTTCTTCGGGCTCCGACAGGAAATACTGTCCTGGAGGGATTGACTTTCACCTTGTCACCCGACGAGCCCGGGGTCTTGAAGCTGGACACCGTTGACATACCAGGAATCCGACGCTGGACGGACATCTCGGCAGAAACCACCTTTCGAAATCGGAACCTCGTGCTTTCCGACTTGGTGGTCGGTAGCGAGATCGCTCTGGACGAGTTTCGATTGGATCTATCGGCCTTGAACGAGAGCCAGATCCAGGTGGCGTTGGATGGAACCATCTTTGACGCGCCGATTGCGGTTGTGGCGCAGATCAATGACCTGAATGCGTCCAATAATATCGCGGCGCTTGATATGAACGTCTCAGCGCTGGTGCTCGATCGCGCATGGGATTATCTCAACCTTGATGTGCCTTTCAGCGGCACGCTTCAGTCCGTCACTCTTTCCTTCAGCGGTGTTCCCATGGTGCCGTCAGGTTGGCGTGGCACGCTGGCGATCCGGGTTGCCGAAGCCATGTCAGAAGGCTTTCGCATTGGAACTCTGCACGCCGACATCCAGGCGGAAGAGGGGAAGGCACAAGCAGCCGTCCGCGTTGATACGGAGGTCGGGACGCTCCTCACATTGCAAGCAACGACGACCCTTCCTGAGCAGTTGGATGAGTTCACCGCAGCAGACGCTCACGGAAAATTGGAAATCAGGGCACCGGATCTCGCCACACTGACCCTTCCCGCGAATTTGGGGGGAGATGCGTACGTGGACGCCGATTTCACCCTCGTGGATGGATTGCTCGGCGCTGCGATTGCTGTAAAGTCGAATTCGTTCGCGGCCTTGGATTTCCAGATCTCTCAAACGGAGCTGAGAGTGGACTTTGCCAAAGGCCTCCCCCCACCGGCGGAAGCACCATGGTTTCAGGATGTCCGGTTGGCAGCCGTGGCAGACATCGGTGCCGTGCGCTATTCCCAGTATAAGGCCGAAAACTTGGACGTGACCCTGCAGTTGCAAAACGGCCGTCTCTTTCTTGAGAATCTTTCGCTGGCGCAGGGTGAAAATTCCCTGACCGCTGAAGGGTCCTACGAATTGCCACCCAATGGCTCGGATTGGCAAACTCAACCCTTGGAAGTGGATTTTGACATGAATCTGCCGCGACTCGAGGATTTTGTCATCGGGGGAACGACCCCGGAAATCGGAGGATTCATGAGTGCTCGGGGAACCGTGGCATCTGGTCCGGAAGGTCCGACGGGCAAAGTCGACGTGCGCGCCCGGGATCTGGCATTTCAGGGGTTCCGCGCCCGCAGCTTTGAGGCCAATCTGGAAATGCAGGAGCAACTCGTGACCTTGTCCCGCCTGGCAGTGGTTTTCGACGATCACAACCATGTGAATGGGAAGGGCAGTATTCATTTGGGCGGGAGCATGCCCTATCGAGGCGAGCTCGATGTGGCGCTTCAGAATCTCTCCAAGTTCCAGGACATTGTTGGTGAAAACCAAATTGCCGGTGCATTGCACGTCTTATGGCGGGGGTCCGGCTCCGTGCATGAACCCATCCACGAAGGGCACGTCAGCACCACGCTGGCCGGCGGTACTTTTGGTGATCTGACAAACCTTAACGCAAGCTTCACGGCAAACTATTCTCCCGGGTTTGTCGATCTTCCCAACTTCCACGCCAGAGTTGGGGGCCTCGGCGAAGCCTCTCTGGCGCTGTTCTGGAGCGAGGGACGTTTGCAAATCACCGATTTGCTTGTCAAACAGCAGAAGCCGCTGCTTGAGGGCCAAATAAATATCCCGCTTCGGCTTTCCAATTGGAGGGAACCTGCCGGGCTCATCCCCTTCGACGAGCCCTTGACCGTGGCTTTGAAATCCTCCGACGTTCGCATCGCGGATTTGCTGCGCTCGTTCAGCAAAAAGGAACCTGCCATTCGCGCCAACACCTCGTTTGACCTCTCTGCCCGCGGAACCCTCGACGATTTGTCTGCCAATTTGACTTTCCACGCCACGGGCGTCACGGTTGCTGCAGCCGAAAAGTTGGACCCGGCAACTGTCCGCCTTTCTCTGACTCTCAAGGAGGATCGTTTGACTCTGGATGGAACCGCGACTCAGAGGCTTGTCCAACCGCTTAATGTCATTGGGTCCTTGCCTTTTGATGCCGCTGCGGTGATTCGCAAGGGGGCATGGGACGACACGGCACCGTTGGACTTTCGTGCCCGCCTCCCCCGCACCTCCGTTGCAGCCCTCCCGACCGTGGTTCCCGACCTCCGAAGATCCCAAGGCACCGCCGCGCTGGACTTGCGGGTGAATGGCACCCTCCAATCGCCGGAATTGGCAGGGAATATGGAGGCGGATCTCACCGCGCTGCGGATGACGGATCCCAGCTTGCCGCCGGTGAATGATTTTACGCTAAGAATGCGCTTTGCGGGCACGCAACTCATGCTTGAACGCTGTTCCGGCATCATCGCAGGAGGAACCTTCGCACTCGATGGAAGCATCGACTTTTCTTCGCCAACCGATCCGGATTTTGATCTTCGCCTGGGCAGTCGCAACGCGCTGGTTTTACAAAATGATGATCTCACGGTGCGGGTCAGCAGTGCGCTGCGCGTGACCGGTCCACTGAGCGCCGGAACGGTGGAAGGGGATGTGTGGATTACGCGGAGCCGATTCTTTCGCAAGGTGGATATCCTGCCGATCGGACTCCCCGGACGACCCGCGCCTCAACCCCCTGCGGAACCGGAGGTCGTGAGCTTTCCTGCGCCGCCTCTGCGCGATTGGAAATTCGACATTCGGATTCGGACGCAGGATCCCCTCTTGGTTCAGAGCAATCTCGCCTTGGGCCGGATCGTCATGGACCTCAAACTGGGGGGCACAGGCTTGCGTCCTTGGTTAAATGGCACCGTCAACATCGAGAACCTCACCGCGTCTCTCCCCTTCAGTCGCCTGCAGATTGATGATGGGCAGGTATTTTTCACCAAGCAGGAACCATTTGTCCCGCAGTTGAATCTCACGGGGACCTCCACGATCCGGAACTATGACGTCAACGTGAATATAACCGGGTCGGCCTTCCAACCCGAAGCCATATTTATGAGCAACCCACCCTTGCCCCAAGCCGATGTGGTCGCACTCATCGCCACGGGCATGACCACCAGTGAGCTGGAGGATGACCCACATGCGCTTGCAGGCCGCGCGGCATTTCTGGTTTTCCAGCGGCTCTATAACAAATTTTTTCACCGGGGCCGTCCACCCCCTCCCAGTGATACGTTTTGGAGCCGCATCCAGTTTGACATTGGTGCCATCGACCCTGCAACCGGGCGTCAGTCCACGACGATTCGGGTGCCGCTTTCCGATCAGGTGATGCTTTCGGGCGGTCTGGATGTGGGCGGCAACTTTCGTGGACAGGTCAAATACCTCATTCGGTTCAAATGAAACGAATTCTGCCATTTCTCATCCTTTCGGCCTGTGCAGCTGCCCAAACGGATGCGCCCCCGGAGCTGGATGCGCCCCTTGCGCCGGATGACCTGCCACCCTTGATGCAAAACTCAACCACCCCGCGCAACGGCCGGCTCAAAGTTGAGTTTGTGGGTGTGACCGCATTCTCCGAGCGCGCCGTGCGTGACGGGATCTCCGTACAGATCGAAGCCATCGAGGAGTTCGGGCTTGATGATCCCGGGGCTTATGACGCCGCGTATGGCCTTGAGTCTTATTATCGAAAGAACGGGTATTCCAAGGCGGAGGTATCGCCCGCGATTGTCGGTGCATGGATTCTGCGGTTGACAGTCGCAGAGGGGCCTGTGACCCGGCTTGGGACGGTGAACATCGAAGGGAGTCGGGGTTATGACTCAGCAACCCTTGACGAATATCTTTTGGGACCTTTGCGCGAGCGCTTCCCACGGGTGCGCGCTGAGGTCGACCTGCCATTCGTCGAGTCAGACATTCATGAGGGTGTTGACCTGGTGAGGCGGTTGTATGCCTCAGGCGGCTACCTCGATGCAGTGGTGGAAGGTCCGCTGGTCACGATGAACTCCCATGCCACTGTGGCCGATGTCGCGCTGACAGTGGTTGAAGGGACGCAGTATCGCTTCGGCGCGATTCAGTTCTTGGGAAGAACCGAGGTCGGGCACGATGAGCTGCGCGGTCTCATCGCCGAGCAAACCGATGACATTTTCACCGACGGCAGACTGAATGCAGCAAGGCGGAGCCTTGAAGATTTTTACACCCGGCGGGGATACTTTCAGGCCTCGGTCGATGCAAAAGGCAGCCTTGCCAGCGCGGTCGGGGGAAAGGTGCCGGTCCAGTTTACGGTCTCTCCAGGCCCGGTCTTCCGCTTCGATGGGGTCCAAGTGGAAGGCAATGAGGGCGTTTCTACATCGTTTATTAAGAAACGGATGCGCCATCTGAATGGGAAGATCTATTCCCCCGCCTTGGTTGACAAAACCTTTCGCACACTTATCCAGACAGGCCTTTTTCGAAATCTTCGCATCACCCCTGAAGCCAAAGTTGGAGATGAGGTGAAGTTGCATGTCTCGCTCGAGGAATCCAAGCCCAAGGAATTTGGAGTTGGCCTCGGCTATGCGAGTTTTTACGGAGGCATTGTGAGTGCAAGTTACAGGGACCTCAACTTGCTTGGCACGGGGCGGCCCCTTCGGCTGGAAGTCGAGGCGAACCAGCGGGGCATTTCGGGAGAGGTGCTTTACACGGATCCGTGGCTGTTCGACACGGACTACGAACTCCGTCTTAGATTGTATGGGGCCGGCGAGGAACTGAAGGGATATTCGACCAATCAGTTCGGATTCCAGCCCAGCCTTTCCCGGTTTATCACCGAGGCATGGCAGGTTTCCGCGTTTGTTTCCGGAAAACATGTGTCGATCCGTGATGTGGATATCCAACCCGGAAGTTTGGTTGGTTTGGAAAACTACTCAATGTTTTCGCTGGGTTTTTTTCAAACGCTGGATCTCAGAAACAACCCGGCCATCCCCACAAGGGGCATCCTCTTCAATACGTCCTTTGAGATCTCACCCAATGGGCTGGGACAAGTGGCGTTTGCCCGTGGCGTGGCAACTTTTTCGTGGTATATTCCGATTACCGCGAAATCCACGCTCGCACTGGGTGCCAGGGCCGGTGTGATTGCCCCGCTCAGCAGCACAGGAATTCCCATTGATGAACGCTTCTTCAACGGCGGGGCGACCACGGTGCGCAGCTTCTCCGAATTCACACTGGGACCGCGAGATTCTGCGGGATATCCCCTTGGTGGCCAGGCACGCACCGTGTTTAATGCGGAATACACATTTCCCATTTATGGCGACCTTTACGGCGCGCTCTTTGTCGACGCGGGAAACGTAATCTCGGAAGCTGCCGACTTCGGTCTGGAGGAAATGCGGTATGCAGTCGGCGGCGGCCTGCGCTACAACCTTCCCATCGGCACCATCCGACTGGATTACGGGCTGAACCCCGCTCCAAGGAAAGGAGAGGCACAAGGGGCTGTTCATTTCGCGATTGGAGTCGCCTTTTGACCGCCTCCCGGCGGGAATCCCAGGTGGCGCTTTTCCTTACGGACTCCGCCGGCTCTCCCAGCAGGTCACCGGTGGGCGGAAAACGGGAAAGGCGCGAGGCGGTGAGCCCGGGCATTTTCAGTTTCCGCGAACCCCGCCGAATCACCCCCACGCACTGGTCGCTTGCGGGAATCTCCGGCTCCTTTCTGATTCTTGGCAAGCCATTTCCCCGCTCCCCCCGTTCATAACCGCAGACGGATTCCCTGCGGTTCACCAGAACCGCACCGAGGCTGAGGCCGGGTGGTCGGTCGAGGCGGCACTGCCCGCATCGAGACGTCCACTGCGGACGGTCACCGCCACCCGCGAACCGGCCGCGTGGATTTCGCGTGTGCCGTCCGGCAGGGACTCCTCGCTGCCATAGAGGGCAGCAAGCACAAGCAGAGGCTCGATCGGGCGCGGCGCGCGCGCGCGCGGTCCCCGCCAGTTCCGGACGCTGCCGGTCACCGAAACCAAGCCGTTTGGAGCCAGCCGGACAACCGCCACCGGTTCCTCCCCTCCCCTGCGGAGATCCACGGCCACCGCGCCGTCCGCCGCGCGCGCAAAGACCGCATCAAACTGGAGTGCCTCATCGCCCGAGCGCCAGACAAGGTCGCCCCGGCGCATGGCCACCGAGTCAAAGGCCGGACCACGCGCCTCCCGGCCCGAACAGGAAATCCCCGTCGCCGCCGCACACAAAAGCAAAACCGCGCGCATCCGCATGCCGCCCACCTTATCCGCACCCACTGCATTCTTTCAACCCGTTTGCTTCCATGCTCAAATTCTGCACATGAAGTTCCGCCCGAATGTCGCCCTCGTCCTGAAGAACCCCGGCGGGCACATTTTGATCTGCGAGCGGTCGGACTGGCCGGGGTCGTGGCAGTTTCCGCAGGGCGGGGTCAAGCAGGGCGAGTCCTCGCGTGCCGCCCTCGAACGCGAAGTCAAGGAGGAGCTCGGCCTTGATCCCGGCGCCTACCGCGTGCTCGCTTCGAGCGGACCCTACCGGTACGTCTTCGACCCAAACAAACGCCGCCGCGGGTTTGACGGCCAGGAGCAAACTTACTTCCTCGCCGAAACCACCTCCGACCCCGTCCCGATCGACCTCGGAGCGTGCAACCCCGAGTTCATCGCCGCACGCTGGATTCCCCCCGATGCCTACAACCTCGCATGGCTCGCCGGCATGAAACATCCGGTCTACCGCCAAGTCTTCCGCGACTTCTTCGGCATCGAGCTGTCGGCGTGATCCGGAGCATCTGCCGTGCGTCTTTGAGGTTTGGAGGGCTTAACCCAGGTTAAGGCCGGTTTGATAGGGGCAGCCCCGTTGGGGCTTATGGCTGTGGGATGCAACCCCGTTGGGGCACGTTCCGGCCACGCTCCGGGGGGCACTTTGGCAGGCCCGGTGTCATGCAATCGTGCTTGCCTGCCCCTCGCGCGCCAGTGGGAAGCTGCCTTCGTAGTTTTGGAATTGGAGTTCGCAGAGGCTGCGGTAGGGGCCGCAGCGGGCGAGAAGCTCGGCATGGGGGCCGGCATCGATGATTCTTCCGCTCTGCATCATGACAATACAATCGGACTCGAGGACGGTTGAGAGGCGGTGGGCGATGGCGATGACGCTGCGTCCGCGGGCGAGGCGTTCGAGGGCGGCGTGGATCATGCGTTCGGATTCCGAATCGAGGGCGGAGGTGGCTTCGTCGAGGAGGAGGATGGGGGCGTTTTTGAGGAGGGCGCGGGCGATGGCAAGGCGCTGTTGCTGGCCGCCGGAGAGCTGGCAGCCTTTGTCTCCAACGACGGTCTCGTACCCCCCGGGTTGCGCGAGGATGAAGTCGTGCGCGTAAGCGAGGGTTGCCGCGGCGACGATTTCTTCGCGTGTGGCCTCGAGGCGCCCGTAGCGAATGTTTTCGTAGATGGTGTCGTGGAAGAGGAAGGTGTCCTGCGAGACGATCCCGATGTGCTCGCGCAGGGACTTTTGGGTCAGCGAGCGGATGTCGCGTCCGTCGACGAGGATTCGCCCCCGCGCGGGGTCGTAGAAGCGCAGGAGGAGGGAGAGGACGGTTGTTTTGCCGGCACCACTGGCACCGACGAGTGCGAATTTTTTTCCGGGCGGGATATCGAGGCTGAAGTCCTGCAGGGCGGGGGTTCCCTCGGTGTATTGGAAATGGACGCCCTCGAAGGTGATGCGCCCGAGGCAGCCGGTTAGTGCGGACGCGCCCGGCGCGTCGACGACCGAGGGGCGCGTGGCCAGCAAATCGAAGATCGCAGTCGAACAGGCCATGCATTTCTGCATGAGCATGGGGATTTTGCTCAGGGCCTTGACCGGGTTGTAGAGGAGGAAGATGCCGGCGCAAAGGGCGATGAACTTGGCGACCCCGATATCGAAGAAATAGACGTAGAGGATGGCAAGGACGACACCGAAGGCGGACACCGATTCGATGATCGGCTGGACG
>CAZGNH010000159.1:0-2803 GCA_964527025.1 uncultured Chthoniobacterales bacterium
CCGCGGATCTCATCCGCGCGGTCAATGCCATGGGAGCACGGGGCGCGCGGGTGGTGGCGGTGGATGTGCCCAGCGGCCTGGACCCCGCAACCGGTGTTCCGTACGATCCGGTGGTGTGCGCCGATGTCACGGCAACCATGGGATGCGTCAAGGCGGGTCTTCTCGCGGACACGGCTACGGAATGCGTGGGTGCCCTCGAAGTGGTGCCTCTCGAAGGCGTCTCCTGCGCGGGCGGGGATTCATGGCGGGGGGGAACACCCGCGCTGCTGGCTCCTCTGCTGCCCCCGCGCCCGTTCGACACCCACAAAGGGGACTGGGGCCGGATCGGCATTGTTGCGGGCTCGACGGGCTTCACGGGCGCGGCGCGGTTGTGTTCCGGCGCGGCGGTGCGGGCGGGCGCCGGTTTGGTGACCCTGTTTGTGCCCGGGGAGATTTGGCCGGTGCTTGCGGCCTCCTGCGCTCCGGAGGTGATGGTGCGGCCCGTGTTCCCGCCCGGCGACTGGTTGGAATTGCCGCTCGATGTGCTGGCGGTGGGTCCGGGACTGGGGCGTGAACGGGACCGGGAGGTCCTCGGCCTTGTGCGGGATTTTCCGGGACCGTGTGTCGTGGACGCCGATGCGCTCAATGCCCTCGCGGGCGATACCGGCCTTCTTCGCAAAGCCGCCGGTCCGCGCCTGCTGACCCCCCACCCGGGGGAAATGGAACGGCTCGACCCTCGACGCGGCAGAACCCGCCGCGAGTGGGCCCGCGACTTTGCAACCACCCACCGGTGCCACCTCATCCTCAAAGGCGCACGCTCGATCTCCTGCGACCCCGACGGCAACGGCATCTTCAATACCACCGGAAACCCGGGCATGGCCTCCGGTGGCATGGGCGATGTCCTCACCGGAACCGCCGCCGCCCTCTGTGCCCAAACCCGCGGCGATATCGGGGCGGCAGCGGCCCTCGCCATGTGGATCTGCGGACGCGCCGCCGACCAAGCCCTGCGCGCGGAGCAGTCACACGAAAGCCTCTCGGCCGGCGATGTGTCCGCGGCTCTCGGGGCGGCCTTCCGCGACCTGCGCGGACGATAGCCCCCCCCCGGTCAGGACTTTCGAGGCTTCCTCTGGCAACGGCCCTTGGTCGTCAACTGGTCGCAGTGCGCCTCGATCATCACGCTCTTGGTTGCCGGAGAAAAACCCAGCCGCCGCGTGATGCAATTTTCCAGGATGTCGATGTGCGCGTCCTCGAATTCGATGATGCGGTTGCAATCCAGGCAGATGAGGTGGTTGTGGGTCGGGCGCTCGACGAAGTTGGGGTCGTAGATGGTTCGCTGGCCCCCGAGGTCGAGCTCCCGCAAAAACCCGCTTTCCACAAGCAGGGTGATGGTCCGGTAGACGGTGGCGCGGGAGACCGAGGGGTCAACCGCCTGGGAGCGCATCAAGAGGTCCTCCGCGTTGAAGTGCTCTTCGGTCGAAAAGGCCGCCTTGATGATCGCAGCGCGCTGCGCCGTGTGCCTCAAACCCTTCACGGAGAAAAATGCATCCAGCTTCTGGCGCACGCGCTCCTGCAATTTCTCATCCATCAGTCACCCATTGCTAGACGGGAAAGGCAGGAAGCGTCAACCAATCATCGCCCCCCTACAAAAGTTCAAGCTGGTCACCCAGCGCGCGGGCGGCCGCTTTTTTCCGCCGTGTCTTTGCAAACGCGGCCTCGCCTTCGGCGCTCAACTCGCTGCGCTCCAGATTGGCCAGGATTTCCTTGGCGCGCGCGAGCACCTCCTCGGGCAGCCCCGCAAGGCGCGCAACCTGGATGCCGTAACTCTGGTCCGCCCGACCGGGCACGATCTTGCGCAGGAAAATGACCTGCTCGTTCCACTCCCGCACGGCCACGTTGAGATTCACGACACCCGGCCTGGAGCGCTCGAGATCGGTCATCTCATGGTAATGGGTCGCGAAAAGCGCGCGGCACCCGATGCGATCGTGCAGGTATTCGGCGACACTCCAGGCAATCGAGAGCCCGTCGAAGGTCGACGTGCCACGCCCGATTTCGTCGAGGATGACAAGGCTCGAGGAGGTTGCGTTGTGGAGGATGGCGGCCGTTTCGTTCATTTCGACCATGAAGGTGCTCTGGCCTTTGGCGAGGTCGTCGCTGGCGCCCACCCGCGTGAAGATGCGGTCTACAACCCCGATGCGCGCCGAGGCGGCCGGGATGTAGGATCCGGTCTGCGCCAGCAAAACAAGCAGTGCGACCTGCCGCAGGTAGGTGGATTTGCCGGCCATGTTGGGGCCGGTGATGATGGCAAAGCGCGGCCCCCGGGCATCAAGGAGCGTGTCATTGGGCACGAAGCGCTCGCCGGTTGGCGCGGCATCAAGCACCGGGTGGCGCCCCTCGCGGATTTCCAAAACCCCCTCCCCCGAGATTTCCGGACGCCGGTAGCCGCACACCCGGGCCGTCTCCGCAAGGCCGGCAAGGGCATCGAGCGCGGCAACCGCACGGGCCGTCGCCTGTACGGCTTCTGTTGCGGCAAGCACCTCCAGACGGAGACCGTGGAAAAGTTCCACCTCCCGCGCGCGGGCGCGCTCCTCGGCGCCCAGGATTTTCCCCTCGATTTCCTTGAGCCCGGCGGTGATGAAGCGTTCCCCTCCGACCGTGGTCTGTTTGCGGATGTAGTCCGCGGGAACGGCGGCCAGATTGGCCTTGGTGACTTCGATGAAGTAGCCGAAGACCGAGGTGAAGCGGACCTTGAGGGATTTGATGCCCGTGCGGGCGGCTTCGCTTTCCTGAAGCCGCGCGACCCACGATTTCCCGTCGCGCGCGGCGG
>CAZGNH010000160.1:0-3951 GCA_964527025.1 uncultured Chthoniobacterales bacterium
ATGAGCGGGGGCATCGCCTACGTCTTCCAGGAACCCTCGACGTCCCTGAATCCGGTCTATTCAATCCGCAGCCAGATCGCCGAAGCCATCCGCCTCCACCGCCCGGATGTCAAAGACGTGGACGCCGAAATCATCCGGTGGCTGGACACGGTGGGGATTGCCGACGCCGCCCGACGCCTGCGCGACTATCCGCACCAGCTCAGCGGCGGCATGCAGCAGCGGGTCATGATTGCCATGGCTCTGAGCTGCCGGCCGAAACTGCTTGTCGCCGACGAGCCCACCACGGCCCTCGATGTGACCATCCAGGCCCAGATCCTTGCGGAGCTGCGCCGGTTGCGCGCCGAATTCGGCATGGGTCTCATCCTCATCACCCACAACTTTGCCATCATCGGAAACCTGTGCGAGCGCGTTGCCGTCATGCTCCGTGGCGAGGTCGTCGAGTACGGAGACACGGGGAGCGTCCTGCGCAATCCACAGCACCCGTACACGCGCGCGCTCATCGCCTGCATCCCGAAGCTGGGCTCCCGCACAAAGCGCCTGCCATCCATCTCCGACACACTTGAGTTCCACGGGGCGGTCTGATACCCTCCGGTCTCCATGCCAACATCCGACGAACGGACCAAATACCTATTGGACGAGTCCCGCATCCCGCGGGCCTGGTATAACATCGCAGCCGACCTTCCGGAGCCCCTGCCGCCTCCCCTGCACCCCGGAACGCAAAAACCGCTGGGCCCCGACGACCTTGCTCCCCTCTTCCCGCAGGCCCTCATCGCCCAGGAAATGTCCACCGACCGCGAGGTCGAAATTCCCGGCGAAGTCCGCGAGATCCTCACGCTGTGGCGTCCGGCCCCGCTGTTCCGTGCCCGCCGCCTCGAGCGCGCCCTGGATACGCCCGCAAGGATTTTTTACAAATACGAGGGGGTGAGTCCCTCCGGGTCCCACAAGCCCAACACGGCCGTCGCGCAGGCATGGTATAACAAGGCCGAGGGGGTCCGCCGGCTCGCGACCGAAACGGGCGCCGGGCAGTGGGGGTCGTCTCTGGCCATGGCCTGCCACCAATTCGGCCTCGCGTGCGAGGTGTTCATGGTGAAGGTGAGTTACAACCAGAAGCCGTACCGCCGCGCATTGATGGAGGCCTTTGGGGCCAAAGTGACCGCCAGCCCGAGTCCCGACACCGCCAGCGGGCGCGCCATCCTCGAACGCGATCCGGATTGCAGCGGGTCGTTGGGCATCGCCATCTCGGAGGCCGTCGAGGTCGCCGCGGCGGATTCCGGAACGAAGTATGCCCTGGGAAGCGTCCTCAACCACGTGCTCCTGCACCAGACGGTGATCGGCCTCGAGAGCATCGAGCAGATGGAGATGGCGGGTGCCGAGCCCGATGTGGTCGTCGGGTGCACGGGGGGCGGATCGAATTTTGCGGGCATTGCCTTTCCGTATATCGGGCGCCAACTGCGCGGGGGCCCGGCCGTGCGCGTCGTGGCGGTCGAACCCGACGCCTGCCCCAGCCTCACCAAGGGCGCCTACGCCTACGACTTCGGCGACACCGCCCACCTCACCCCCCTCGTCAAAATGCACACCCTTGGCAGCACTTTCATCCCGCCGGGATTCCATGCAGGCGGCCTGCGCTACCACGGGATGGCTCCAATGGTCAGCCACCTCAACAAACTCGGCCTCTTCGAGGCCACCTCGGTCCCGCAGCTCGAGGCATTCGGGGCGGGCGTCCGGTTCGCGCGCGCCGAGGGGATCATGCCCGCGCCCGAAGCCAACCACGCGGTGGCCGCGGCCGAACGCGAGGCCCTCCGGTGCAAACGCGAAGGGCGCGCCGAAACCATCCTCTTCAACCTCTGCGGCCACGGCCACTTCGACATGCAGGCCTACATTGATTACTTCGCCGGGAAGCTCCGCGATTACGAATACCCCGAGCACGAAATCGCCATGGCGCTGGCAGGCCTGCCATCGGTCAACGAATAAGGGCGGTTCCCCGAAGGTCCCGACTGTCCGCCATGGAGATGATCCATCACGGAGCTGAGGCTTTCCCGAGCGTTCCGGGGCGGTAACGCGCCACAACCCTGTCGTAGGTGTGGTGGAAGCCCCGCAACACCCGCAGCGGCTCGAAATACCGTGCGTCATTGAGGAAGGCCCAGAGCTCCGGGCACAGGTCGTGGGCTTGCATGGAGTGCCCGATGTTCACCCAGAGGGTTTTGCCATCGGCGTCGGCGCGGGCCATGAGGGCCGAGAGCCCGGCGACCGAGCCGACCTTCAGGCAGAGCGGGTCATAGACGTACGGGGGCTGGAGGAAACTGGCGGTGAGGATCGAGTCTTGTGCGGGATCGCCGGGGTTGAGGCTCGGGCGGGTGAGCAGGACCGAATCGCGCAGGGGTTGCAGCGGGTTGGTGATGAGCCCCAGGCGGAAGGGATGCCCGAGCGCGGCAAATGCCGTGAGAAACAAAACCACCGGCAGGGCCCCTCCCCACGCACGCCCCGACCACTTCACCACGCCCTCGGCAAGCCAGGCGAGACCCACCGCGCAAAAGGCCGCAAAACCCGGCAACATCACAATGAGATACCACTCGTAGAGATACATCCGCCCCGCAACGGCGTGCGCCACGGCCAGCAGCCCCGGAAGGAAGAAGATTGCGGCCGCCGCCATGGCCATGACCGACCGCCGCGCGAACCGAAAAAGACCCGCTGCGACAAACAAGACGGAGCTGGCGGCAACCACAGCAAAGAGGACTGGCCGCGCTGTGGCGATGGGCCAGAGGCACGGATAGAGGCTGTCGTGTTCAAGGGAAATTCCGCGCCAGGGAGCTCCCGCAAGGAAATGCGAGAGGGTGTTGTCCAGCCAGAAGACGTCCATGTGCTCGGGCGGGAGGGCTTCGAGGTAGGTGCGCATCTGGGGGACGAGGGGCAGGATAAGCTGGAGAGAAGCCATCCCCGCGAGGGCGGTGCAGACAAACCACCTCGAGACGTTGCCGCCCGGTGCGAACGCGCCGGGCCGCCCGGCCAAAAGCGCCAGCGCAGCCCCATTGAGCACGACGAGCGTGTAAATCATCGCGGGCCATGTCGCCACCATCGCAAATTGGATGGCTCCAAACGCTGCCCACCAGCGCCAACACCCACCCTCGACCGCACGCTTGAGCACAACCGGCACCAAAACCACAAGCAACAGCACAAGGGAATACCCGCGCGCCTCGCTTGCGTAGCGCAGAAACCACGGGTGCAGGGCCAGAAGCCAGGCCGCCACCATCCCCGCGCCGGGAAAACCGAACTCCTTAAGGCACCACGCAAGAGCCGCCACCGCCGCGACGCCCGCCAACCATGCGGGCAGCCGGTAGGAACGCTCGGTGAACTTGCGCCCGTCCATGCCGGGCAGGGCCGCCCGCACGGCAACCGAAACACGCGCGAGGACGCTGTAGAGCACATGGTTTGTGGGCTTTTGGTAATACGAAAGGGTTGTTTCCAAATCGACCGGTTTGAAGGGGTGGGGTTCGGCGGTGTCATAGACCCCGAGGACCGCGCGCCGCAGGGCGTATTCCTCGTCATTCCACAGGCTGTGGTCAAGGCGCAGCCAAGCGGTTCCCGCCGTCAGCAGGACCGCCGCCACCACCACGGGCCAGAAAAACCGCGGAGACCGCGTGCGCGCAACGTCCGTCACCGTTGGAGTCCCGCGCGGAATCCGCGCCCACCAGGGACACGCCGCCATCAGGACAAGCACGGCCAGTGCATTGCATGCCGCCGCCCACCAACCGAAAATGTGGAGGGCCTCTTTCGGACGCACCGGCACATGGGGCACAATTTCCCACGGCTTGTCGCACAAGAGCAGGCAGACAACCAACACCAGAAAGACCACCCCCAGTGCGGCCCGCCACCGAACCAGCGGATCCGAAGACAACGCCGACAGCTTCGCGCACCACACCGCCGGTGCCCCGCGTCCCGCCCTTCCGGCCCGCC
>CAZGNH010000161.1:0-2842 GCA_964527025.1 uncultured Chthoniobacterales bacterium
AGCCGGATCACCGATCGCACGCAAAATCCGCGCCTCCAAATCCGCGCGCCCGCCGACATGGTCGATCACCACCCGGTCCACCGGATCAAAAAACAACCCGTTGACCGTGAAGTCGCGCCGCCGGGCGTCGCCCTCCGCATTGGTGAAGGTGACCGCGGTCGGGCGGCGTCCGTCCAAATACGGGCCGTCGGAGCGGAAGGTGGCGACCTCGAATGCGTGGGCGCCTCCGTGGACGATCACGACGCCGAAGTGCGCCCCCACGGCCACGGTTTTTGGAAAAAGCTCCTGCACGCGTTCCGGTGGCGCGTCGGTTGCGATGTCGATGTCGTGCGCCCCGCGGTCCAGCAGCATGTCGCGCACGCAACCCCCCGCGTAAAAGGCCGTGTGGCCCGCCCGGCGCAACGTCTCGACCACCTTGCGGGCTTCTTGCTCCAACGCCATTTCGAAAAAATCCTATCAGCGCCGGGGCCCCCTTGCCAAGCCCCGCCGCCGGGGATCGGGTGTCCCGACATCCACGACCTCCGTGAAATTCGGGTTGATGAGCAACACCCGCGCGGGAACCCGGACCGTGTTCTCCCACCGGTGTGGCAGTGACAGGTCGAAGTGAATGGCGCTCCCCCGCCCAAGCCGGTGCGCCTTCTCCATCACGTGACACACCACCCGCCCCTCAAGAACCACCCCGAGCTCCTTGACCGCCCGTTGCGACGCCCGCACCGGCGTCGAACTCCCCGGCCCGAGCTCCAGAACCAACACCGAAAAATACGTTGAAAGGTGATCGGGCAGAAAATGCCGCAGCTCCGCCCCCTCCCAAACCGTCACCTCATGCCCGCGGAATTTCCGGGGCACCACGTCCGCCTCCCCCCGCTTCTCGACAAGACCCAGCATGTCCGCTACCGAAAGATCCAACGCCGCACTCAACAGCCCGAGCGAATCCAATGACGGCGAGGTTTGCGCCGCCTCGACCTTCGCCAGGAAACTCGGGGAAACCCCTGCCCGGCGCGCAAAGGCCCGCAACGAAAGCCCGCGCGCCATCCGCGCATCCTTCAAAAACGTCCCCAGCTTCACCGGCACCGCCTCCCAAATGTCCGCGTTCTCTGCATGTCCTCTATTATGGACATAGCATGCATATACTGCACGCTATATTTTTCATTTGAATCTTGAGAGAGAGTGCGGCTATCACGCAGCATTCTTTGTGAATTCCTGCATTGTGATTCCGGCGTATCGCGCGGCGAAGACGCTTGAGGCGACGGTTGACCGCATTCCGGCGGAGTTTTTCGACCGCGGGGGGATTGTGGTGATTGTCAACGATGCGAGTCCCGACGGCACTGGGGAGGCGGCCGAAGGTCTTGCGGCGGGGCGTCGCGGAATTGTTGTCGGCCACCATGCGGAGAACCGCGGGTATGGCGGGGCGCAGAAGACGGGGTTGCGGATGGGTTTGGAGCGCGGGTGCGGGGCGTTTGCGGTTGTGCATGCGGACGGCCAGTATGCACCGGAGAAGGTGACGGCGCTGCTCACGCCGGTTGAGGCGGGTGAGGCGCAGATTGTGCAGGGGTCGCGGATGCTTGCGGGCGGGGCGCTTGCGGGGGGGATGCCGTTGGTGCGTTACGCGGCCAACCGGGTGCTGACGGCGCTCGAGAATTTTTGTTTTGGCACACGGATGGCGGAATTCCACAGCGGCTACATGCTGTATTCGCGCCGGCTTCTCGAAGAGGTTCCGTTTGAGAAGTTGCAGGACAATTTCAACTTTGACGCGGAGATGATTTTGCTTGCGTGGCTGCGCGGGTATCCGTGCCGCGAGATTGCGATTTCGACCCGTTACGATGAGACCACATCGAGTCTCAAGCCGGTCCCCTACGGACTGCAGGTTCTCAAAATGGTGGTTTTGCACCTGTGCGGGCATTATCGCAGGATGCTCGGATCCGCGGGTCCCGCCGCCGGAGCACCCGAACCCCTTTCCCCCCACGAACACCCACGGACCACAACCCTGTCACACACATGAAAATTCTGCTACTCGGCGCCGGAGGATTCATCGGCGCCAACCTCACCGAACGCCTCCTGGGCGACAACATCCACGAAGTCACCGCCCTTGATATCGAGCCCGAGAAACTCGAGGATTCCTTCGGCCACCAAAAGCTCCGGTATTTCAATCACGACATCCGCCAGCGGGGTCCGGTGCTCGAAGAGATGGTTGTCTCGCACGATCTGGTTGTTGACTTGGTGGCCATGGCCAACCCGAGCCTCTATGTGACCAACCCGGTCGATGTGTTCGACCTCAATTTCAACGAAAACCTGCGCATTGCCGACCATTGCCTGATGCACAAGAAGCGGCTCGTGCAATTTTCGACCTGCGGGGGGTATGGGAAGACGGTGGCGAGCGTCCTTGGGAAGGATCCGGCGACGATGCCTTTTCCGTTTCACGAGGACACCTCGCCGTTGATCATGGGGCCGGTGTGCAACCACCGGTGGATTTACGCCTGCGCCAAGCAGCTTCTCGAGCGCGTGCTCCACGCCTACGGCCTCGAACACGGCATGAATTACACAATCATCCGCCCGTTCAATTTCATCGGCCCGCGCATCGACTACCTGCCCAGCGAAAAGGCCGGCAACCCGCGTGTGCCCTCCCACTTCATCAATGCCCTCCTCTACGGCACCCCGATGAAGCTTGTGGACGGCGGGAAAAATTTCCGCGCCTACACGTATATCGACGACGCCGTGGACTGCATCATCCGCATCCTCGACAATCCGGGCGGGGTCTGCGACCGGCAGATTTTCAACATTGGGACACCTGAAAACGAGGTGACCATCCGGGAACTCGCGCACCTCATGATGGAAATTTTCGACG
>CAZGNH010000162.1:0-2119 GCA_964527025.1 uncultured Chthoniobacterales bacterium
AGGCCTCAGCACATGCGGCCGAAAACCGTGGATCATCACATCACGCAGCGATTGGATCAAAGGTTTTCGGCCGCATGTGCAGAGGCCTCCGGGTCAATCCCAGGAACCAAACGACTTACCAATTGGTGGAGCTCCACTCGGGGTCAAACCAAAAGATATTATTTAACCTTTGCCACGCGGGCAGATGCAGCCCCGATGGGGTTTGATCCGCATAAATCACAAGCCATCTGCTGCGACTTGCGGGAGGCAGGGGGCGTTGGGCTCGAACCGCGGTTTGGACAGTATGTTCACATACAGCCATCCTGCGATCCTTCGCCCGCCTTGTCCCAGTCTGCCTCGCGCGGTGTCTCGCGACGAGGTTTGTGATTGATGCGGGTTTGAGTTCTGTTCGGGTTCGGGGCGAAGGTTACAGTCCGAAGTGGCCGAGGTTGTTGCGGAGGCGGAGGAGGGCGGAGGAGAAGGGTTCGGTGATGAGTCCGTGTTTGTCGGGGCCGACATCGAGGAGGAGGTTTGCGCCGCGGGTGATGCTCACGAGGGCCATGCCGAGGAGTTCCCGGTCGTCGCGCGGGCGGTCGGCGGCGGCGAAAAACCACTCTCTTCCGACGGGATCGCAGACCTCGCCCGGCAGGTAGTGGCGTTTGCCCTCGACGTCGCGCCATTTGGCATGACCGGTGTGGCTGTTTGGCAGGAAGCGTTCGATGGCGATCAGATCGGTTGGCCATGCGTAATGGACGCGGAGTTGGGAACCGTCGCCGATGCCGTGGTTCATCATGATGACACTTTCGGGCTGCCATGCGGCGATCTGCGCGTAGAGGTCGTTGCGGAATCCGCGGGGCAACACTCCCGGAATATCGATCCAGACCTCGGCGATGGGTCCGTAGCGGGTGAGAAGCTCCCCAAGCTGTGCCATTTGGAAGTCCTGGTATTGCCGCGTCGTGAACGGTTCCCGCATTTGGGAGACACAGGGCGCAAGCGGCATATCGGAAGGGGTCAGCGACCCGAAGCGGTGGTGGTTGTCCCAGGAGCAGTAATACAGGCCGGGCAGGATGCCGCGTTTCTCACAGGCGTTGACAAAGGCTTCGACGACATCGGTTGTATTGCCGCTGGTTCCGACATGGTAGTCGGTCTGGTCGCTTGGCCACAGGCAGTGCCCCGCCACATGTTTTGCTGTCAGCACCGCATATTTCATTCCCGCATCCCGCGCGACGCACACCCATTGATCCACATCCAACCGGTCGGGGGCATAGAGGCCCGAGGGGTGTTTGCCATCCGGGAGTTCCTCTCCGGCGTATGTGCTCATTCCAAAATGCAGGAACAAGCCGAACTGGAGGGCTTCCCATGCCTTGAGCTTTTCCAAAGGCAGGCGCTGTGCGCCGCCGTCCGTCCCGGTGTCTTGGTTCATGGCCGTGGATCATCACATCACGCAGCGATTGGATCAAAGGTTTTCGGCCGCATGTGCAGAGGCCTCCGGGTCAATCCCAGGAACCAAACGACTCACCAATTGGCCGTGAACCCCAGTTCGTCGCGGATGCGTTGGCAGGCGAAGATGGAATCGTGTTCGTGGCCGGGGCGTTCGAAGGCGGAGGCACTGATGGAATCGCCGAACCAGTTCTTCAGGATATCGGCGACGGGGACGGCGGACCATGCCTGCGGGGCGACGGCGTTCATGATGCGCGGGCCGGGTTTGAGGGGGGATTCGACGGCGAGGGTAAAGGCACGGACCGCTTCGCTGAGCGGCAGCCATGCGAGGCCGGCGATCCCCCATTCGCGCCGGGGACCCACTTCCATTTTGGGGATCGGGTCGGCGGTCACAACCGCGAGCCTCAGCGCGGTGGCCTCGATTTCCGGGTGCTGGCGCGCGAGGTGGCGCATGATTTCCTCCATCAGGAACTTCGAGAACCCGTATTCGTGACGGTCAAGGCACGGGTGCTCGTCGGGGATGGGGACTTCGCGCGGGCAAAAGTCTTTGTCCTGCAGGCCGATGGCCGCAATTGAGCTGGCCGCCACAAATTTCCGGCACCCGCGGTCGGCAAGGTAGGTCATCAGACACCGGGTGCCCTCGACATTGACCCGCAGGCCATTGTGCGCGGTGGCGTCGCCGGTAACCGCCGCGAGGTGG
>CAZGNH010000163.1:0-1785 GCA_964527025.1 uncultured Chthoniobacterales bacterium
GGAAGCGGCCAACTGGATGGGCAAGGTTCGTGAGGAGCGGCCGTTTTATGCCCAATACTGGCAGTTTTCCGTGCACGGACCGTGGCAGGCCAAGCCGGAATTGGTCGACCGATACCGCGGAAAAATCGACCTGAGCACCCCGCAGAATTCGCCCACCTACGCGGCCATGGTGCACACCCTGGATGAGGCGGTCGGCACGCTCCTCGACGAAGTCGACCGCTCGGGTCAGGCCGACCGCACGGTCATCATTTTTTACTCGGACAATGGCGGCAATATTCACAGCCCCGTGGATGGCACGGTGCCCACCGACAACGCCCCGTTGCGCGGCGGCAAGGCAACCATGTTCGAGGGCGGGACCCGCGTTCCGGCCATTGTCGTCTGGCCCGGCGTGACCAAGCCGGGCAGCAGGTCCGATGCGATTATCCAGTCCACCGATCTCTATCCGACGATTCTTTCGATGCTCGGCATCGCACCGCCGGAGAATCATCCGATGGACGGTGAGGATTTCACACCCGTGCTGCGCGGGGAGAAATGGCAGCGGGAGCATCCGATCATCACCTATTTCCCGCACAATCCGCCGGTGCACGACTGGCTGCCGCCGTCGATGGCGGTGCACGATGGCGATTGGAAATTGATCCGGTTGTTTCATCAGGGCGAGGACGGAGCACACGACTACCTGTTGTTCAATCTGCGTGAAGATATCGGAGAGACGAAGAATCTTGCCTCGAGTGAACCCGAACGCGTCCGCGCCATGGATGCGGTCATGGACCAATACATCCAGGCTGCCAATGTCGTCACCCCCATCCGCAACCCGGATTTCGATCCGGCCAAATACCGGCCGGAATTGGTCGGAGTGCAGCGCGCGGGGCGTCCGCCCGTGATCCCGGACCGTGTGCGCGGAAAGACCGTGGACCGGCTGGAAGGCTGGCAGACCCGGCGTGGGACTTTTGAAACGGCCGCCGGGGGTGCGTATGTTCATGCCGACAAGGACGAGGCCATGATCTCCCGCGCCGGTTTCTCGGTGAAAGCGCCCGCCTCTCTGGAACTCAACCTCCTTGCCAAAGAGCCCGGCGAAGGCCGGGTGCAATGGCGGACTGAAGGGAAAAAAGAATTCAGCCAGGATTCGGTTGCGGGGTTTCGGATCAAACCCGGCGAAGAGCGCATCACCGTTCCCTTGTCCGTTGCCGAAGGGCAGACGGTCATCCAACTTCGGATATTTCTTCCTTCCACCCATGACGGCATTCTGCTCCGGGAAATCAATCTGCGCGGAGCGGAAGGCACGGAGCTTGTTCAGCGGTTCTGACCGGTTGCACCCTGCGAGACTATGACGGATAAGATCACAACATCGGTGAGCCAGGGGCTGCGCTTGCTCCTCGCCATGAGCCCCGGTTGTTTGCTGCTTCCAAGTGTTGGCGCGGCTCGGGACGCCACGGACAGCCCCTCTCCGAACATCGTGATCATCCTTGCCGACGATCTCGGCTTTGCGGACATCAATGCCTTCGCCGCGCGGGCCACCGGTGTTTCGGCTGAGGATCAATTCTACGAGACACCGCACATCGACCGCCTGGCCGCGCAGGGGCTTTCATTTTATCAGGCGCGGGCGACGCAATTGTGCTCGCCCACGCGCGCCAGCCTCCTGACCGGGCGTCACGCCGCACGGATCGGCTTCACCACGGCCACGCCGCACCTCGCGCGCTCCTGGGCCGCGCACGGACTGGAGCCGCCAGGCGACTACATGCCGCATGATGCCGTCTATTGGGGCGATGCGATTGCCACTCCGCAGGC
>CAZGNH010000164.1:0-4870 GCA_964527025.1 uncultured Chthoniobacterales bacterium
TCGAGCCGGTAAAAATCGAAGTGAAACAGGGGCAGCCGCCCCCCCGTATACTCGTGCGCCACCGCAAATGTCGGACTGGTCGGAATTTCCCCGCATCCAAGCCCCTCGGCCAGCCCCTTGACAAACTCGGTCTTCCCCGCCCCGAGGGGGCCGTCAAGCGCAATGACCACCGGCCCGTCCAAACCGCCGGCCAGCCGCTCCGCAACACGGCGCGTGTCCGCCGCACAGGCGCAGGCGTGCTCCCCGAGCACCGGATCCCGGGCGATTGGATTTGCCATTTGAACGGGAATTTAGTCTCCTTGCCGCAATGAACTCAACATCCCATTGGCCGCGCTTCCAGAAATACTTCCTGCGCTACGGCGACCCCGGTCTCGCGGTCGATATCAGCCGCATGAATTTCTCGGACCATTTTTTCAGCGCGATGGCCCAGCCGGCGGACGCGGCCTGTCAGGCCATGCGCAAACTTGAAAAGGGAGCCATCGCAAACCCCGACGAAAACCGCATGGTCGGTCACTACTGGCTGCGCAACGCATCCCTTGCCCCGACACCGGACATCCGCAACTCCATCAACCGGACGGTCACGGAAATCACCGCCTTCGCCGCCGACGTGCACGCGGGCAAAATCCATGCCTCATGCGGACGCCCGTTCACCGACCTGCTTGTCATCGGCATCGGCGGGTCGGCCCTCGGCCCCGAACTGGTCGCCGACAGCCTCTGGAGCCCTTCGGATGCCATGCGTGTCCACTTCTTCGACAACACGGACCCCGACGGCATGCGCAAAGTGCTCGATGCGATCGGCGACGCCCTCGGGACCACGCTCGTCGTCGTCATCTCGAAGTCCGGAGGCACCCGGGAATCCCGCAACGGCATGCTCTGCGCGCAGAAAGCCATGACGGTGGCGGGCACGGACTTTGCCCGCCAGTTTGTGGCGGTGACGGGTGCCGGCAGCCAGTTGGATTTGACGGCAACCGCGGAGGGGTGGTTGCGGAGGTTTCCGATGTGGGATTGGGTGGGGGGCAGGACGTCGGTGATGAGCGCGGTGGGGTTGTTGCCCATGGCGTTGCAGGGGCTTGATGTGAAAAAATTTCTTGCGGGCGCGGCGGCGATGGATGCGAAGACGCGCACCGACGACATCGCCCGCAATGCGTCGATGCTGCTTGCGCTCATGTGGTGGCATGCGGGTTGCGGGTGCGGTTCGAAAGACATGGTGGTGCTGCCCTACTGCGACCGCCTGCTGCTTTTCAGCCGCTACCTGCAGCAGCTCGTGATGGAATCGCTGGGCAAGGAGTGCGATCTGACCGGGTCGGTGGTCCACCAGGGCCTCACGGTCTACGGCAACAAGGGGTCGACCGACCAGCACGCCTACGTGCAGCAATTGCGCGACGGCCTCCACAATTTCTTCGCCACGTTCATCGAGGTGCGCGAAGCCTCTTCCGACTTCGAGGTCGAACCCGGCGCGACATGCGGCGATTACCTGCAGGGGTTCCTGAGGGGAACACGCGCGGCCCTCCACGAAAACAAACGCGAGTCGATCACGATCAGCATCCCCCGGGTTGACGCCTACAACCTCGGCGCCCTCATCGCCCTCTACGAGCGCGCCGTCGGATTCTACGGCTCGCTGGTCGGAATCAACGCCTACAACCAACCCGGTGTCGAGGCGGGCAAGAAGGCAGCCTCGCGCCTCCTCGACCTCCAGCGCGCCACCATGGCGTTTCTGGGCCAGAACCGGGGGCAGCCGCAAACCGCCGGGACGATCGCCTCCGCCATCGACGCCGATCCGGAGGAAGTCTTCCACATTGCCAGCCACCTTGCGGCCAACCGCAAGGATCTCGACCAAAAAACCGGGCGCACCCCCGCCGAAGACACCTTCACCCTCTCATGAAAAACTTCCTCGCCCTCGTTCTTGCCGCCGCCGCCCTCACGGCCTGCGACAACCCGCACAAGGCCGCCGACGCTCTGCGCACAGAAATCCGCGCCTTCCGCGCCGACCCCACCGACGAAAAACAGGCCGCCATCGAACAGGAGTTCGCCAATCTTGACGCCCGCATCGACGCGATGGAGGGCGCCGGCAAGGCCCGTGAAGCGGCGCTCCTGCGCGACGTGGTCGCGGATCTGCGGGTGGATTTCAGGACCGCCAAGCTCGCGCGTTCCCTGCAGGATGCCACCGACGCGATCAAGGGGATCGGCGACGCCTTCCGCGACGCCGGCCGCAGCGTCGGTGACGCCATCCGCTCCCCGCAGGATTCCACCACGGACGATTGATTTGCCGCTCAGCCGGCAACCTTGCCGAAGATCCGCACGGGCTGGTGCTTGCCCTTGAGCTGGTGCTCGCCAAGGTCTTCGAGATCACCGGGCGGTGCCGGCATCTCGTCAAGGAAGTCGCCGGAGGCAACGAGATCTTTCCCGAGCTGCTTCATGAGGGACTCGAGCCGGAAGACGGTATTGACGGCATCGCCGATGATTGTCGCATCGCGCTGGGCGACAAGGCCGATGTTGCCGCAGGTCACCACGCCGAAATGGAGCGCGACGGCAACCCGGAACCTGCCGCCCGTTCCGGGCCATGTCTTTTTCCCTGCCATGCCCAGCAGGGCGTTGCCCGTTTCGAGAGCGGATGCGGCACATGCCGGGCACGAGGTCTTCTCCCAGTACGCCAGCACCGCGTCACCAATGAATTTGTCAATGATCCCCCCCGAGCGCTGCACCAGGTTGCCGGCATCCCGGAACCACTCGCCAAGGGTCCGCGCAAGAACCGCCTCTTCGAGTTTTTCGGACATGGTCGAAAAACCCCGCAGGTCACAGACCATGATGGCCGTCGAGGAGGTCTCCTGACCGGAGGTGTCCGTGCCGGCGGCCAGGGTCGCTTCGTAGGAGACGTCGGAGGATCCTCCCTCGATGTTTTCGAAGAAGATTTCCGTGTCGGCGATGCGGATGACCGATCCGTGGTTCAGTGTGGTGGGGGTGATGACGCGGCGGCCGTTGAGGAATGTGCCGTTGCGGCTGCCGAGATCCATGATCTGGTATTGGAAGGCGTTGTGGCAGCGGATGATGGCGTGTTGACGCGAAACGTGGGGGCTGCCGGCGAGACAGATGGTGTTTTCCTTTGTGCGCCCGATGGTGGCCGTGTTGCTGATTTCCAGTTCAAACGGCTCCCCCTTGCCGGGTCTGACGCGCAGTGCCGCCTTCACCTGTCCGCCTCCTTCCCGGTGCACGCCGCCAACAGGCTCCTTCCGCCCGCCCCGATCATCGGGCGTCCGCCCTGCCTGTGTTCGCAAATGGTGGTCGGCTGCACGGTCGTCAGTGGTTTTCTCGGGGACACCCGGTGCGCCCGGCCCCGTTCACCCCGCGCCACTTTCCCAAACCCACCCCGTCATGGCCAATCAATTCTTTTGGGGTGCCTGACAAAAAATGCGGTGCTTCCGGGTCTTTCCTTGTCGCCATCGGATCATTACCCGCTCCCGACCCCGCCATCCAGGCGCCCGTGCGGAAAGACGGGTTGCCTGTGCGGTGTTGAGAATCCCGTGGAGATGGTCTATGGGTTGAAATTCATGGAAGGAGAAACAATGGCAGGCCCTGTGGTGATGGAGCCCGATTGGGGGGCAATCCGCCGGGATTTCCCGATCCTCGATCAGGAGATCGGCGGGCATCCGCTTCTGTATTTTGACAATGCGGCCACTTCGCAGAAGCCGCGGGCGGTGATCGACGCGATCTCCGGATACTATCTGCGCGACAACAGCAATGTCCACCGGGGCATTCACACACTGAGCAACCGCGCGACCGACGCCTTCGAGCATGCGCGGGGACTCGTCGCCCGCTGGATCAACGCGCCCGGGGAGGGGGTTTTGTTCACGCGCGGGACGACCGAGGCGGTCAATCTTGTGGCACGGGCATGGGGAGACACACACGTCGGGGCGGGCGATGTCATCCTGCTCACGGAAATGGAGCACCACAGCAACCTCGTCCCGTGGCAGATGCTTGCGGAGCGCAGCGGCGCAAGCCTGCGGTTTGTGCCGGTTGATGAGACCGGGTGCCTTGTGACCGACGACCTCGAGAGCCTTCTCGAGGGGGCGAAGATCTTTGCCCTGACACATGTCTCAAACAGCCTTGGGACGATCAACCCGGTGGCGGAACTGTGTCGGAGGGCGGCGGCGGCCGGGGTTGCGACGCTTGTTGATGCGGCGCAGAGCGCGGGTCACATGCCGGTGGACATGCAGGCCATCGGGTGCGACTTCCTTGTTTTTTCCGGGCACAAGATGTGCGGACCGACGGGCATCGGGATTCTTGCGGGACGCCCCGGGGTGTTGAATGCGATGCCGCCGTATCAGGGAGGCGGCGAGATGATTGCGGAGGCGTGGTATGCGAGGAGCGACTACAAGGAGGCTCCGTGGCGGTTTGAGGCGGGGACGCCCCCGATTGCGGAGGCGGTGGGGCTCGGCGCGGCCGTCACCTATCTGGGTGCGATCGGGCGCGAAGCCATTGTTGCGCACGACCGGGCTCTGACCGCGGCCGCGGTTGCCGAATTGAGTTCGATCCCGGGACTCGGGATTCTCGGCCCGGCCGGCGAACGGGCGGCATTGGTCAGCTTCACACTCGAGGGGGCGCACGCCCACGACATCGTCACCCTCGCCGACCAATACGGTCTGGCCCTGCGCGGCGGCCACCACTGCACCCAGCCCCTCCACCGGAAATTCGGCCTCTCCGCGTCCGCCCGGGCAAGCTTTTACTTCTACAATACACACGAAGAAATCGCCGCCATGGGGCGCATCCTGCGCAAAATCCGCGATATCCTCGGCTAGAGCCCGCATCTCTCACAAACTTCGTCGCGAGACGCCGCGCGAGGCTGGCTGGGACAAGGCGGGCGCGGAATCGGGGG
>CAZGNH010000165.1:0-3244 GCA_964527025.1 uncultured Chthoniobacterales bacterium
GCGGAAGTGGCGGGCATCGGGCACAGGGTCTGGAAGAGAGTGAGGCCCGCCTCCTCGAGCTTGCCTGCGGCCGCGTATGCAGCGGTGGCACCGGGGTCGCTCGTGAGCATGTTCACGTCGTGCACGAGCAGGGGGTCGGACCCAAACGCGGCGGCAATGGCCCCGGTCAATCCGTCGGTATGGAGCCCGAGACGCAGATCGCCGGCCACGATGCCCGCAAGGCACCCGGCGGCTGACGGGTGCATGTCGCGCAGCAGGCCGGAGAGGATGTCCGTCTTGTCGCAGGGGTTGCGCTTCGAGGCCATGGCAGCGAAGGCCGCCGCCACACGCGCAATCGCATGCGAACCGACCGGCCCTTCCCGCCGGGCCATCACATCGGCGGCGGTTTGACCGGGACCGTTGCCGGACCGGGCCAGCGCGCGGACTTCTTCGCGCGGCAGGCCGGATGCGCCGGCAAGGGCTTTTTCGAGCAGGGCGCGGTCGAGACCGGTGGTGCGGGTGTCGGCTGGAGGAAAGGCCCGGCCGGTGAACCAGACCGCGATGTGGCGGAGTTCGTGGCTCCGCAGGCCCCGCAGGAAGGAGGCAAGGAGCGCGCACTTGGCCGCCTGTCCGGACGCCCGCCGGATGTCTTCGCACACCGCGCTGAAGGCTTCAAAGCCTCCCGCACGCAGCTCGGGCAGGCCTTTCCGGGAAACCAGCGGTCCGGGGGATGCCATGGCCTCCCACTCAAGTTGGTTCGGCCCGGTGAGCGCCCACGCATCGACCCCGCGTGCTCTCAAATCCCGCGCGAATTCCTGCGCGAACCCGTGCAGGGTCAACACCCTCGAGGGATCCACCTCCGCGACGTGCTCGAGCAATTCCCCGTAGCCGGCATGGTCGGAAAGCACAATCGCTTCGTCGACCCCCATGCGGTGGACGGTCGGGGAATCCACGGCCCAGCCGGTCAGGGCCGCCACGCGCTTGCGCGCAAGGCTTCCATACGCGCGGGAACCCGTCGCCGCCGGAGGACACACCAGCACATGCCCGTCGGCCGGCCCCCCGTCCCACTCCGCAAAGGGAGCCATCCCGACCCCAAAACGCCGGTAAACTTCCGCCACCGCCGTGATCGACTTGTGCACCAAAATGGGAAATCCCTCCCCGCAAAGCCCCGCCAAAATCTCCTGCGCCTTCCCCAGCGAATACCCGAGCAGCACAGGCACCTGCCCGTCTTCGAGTGCCCCCGCACAAAAGGCCCTCACCGCCGCAAATGACTCTTCGACGGCGGGAAACCGGTATCTGGGCAAGCCATAGGTCGTCTCCATGACGAGGGTTTCGGCATGCACGGCAGCGGCCGGCCCGGTCGAACGGCCCGCGCGGCGCTTGAAGTCGCCGGTGTAGAGGAGGTCGCCATCCTCGCACTCGATATGGATCTGGGCGCTGCCGAGCACATGGCCCGCGGGAATGAGCGTCGCTGCGAAGCGCTCGAACTGGCGGCGCTGCCCGTAGGGGAGCTCGATAAATTCTGCGCGGCATGCGGGATCCCTTGCGCGGGCGAGGGCCGCGGTGGCGGGAGTGGCAAGAATCGTCCCGTGGCGGCCCGTGTGGTCGCTGTGCGCATGGGAAACAAAGGCGAAGTCCCTGCGTCCGCGCGGATCCAGCCAGAGGCCGGCGGAGGGAACATGCAAGCCACCCATGAAAAGGACTTTCACCATCAACAAAGGGCCACTAAATACCCCGAAGCAGCCAAAAACAAGAGCCCCCGCGGATCAAACCGCGGGGGCTCTTGGAAAGAAATGCCCCGCCTGTGCCGTTCCAGCGCATATCCCGTTCCCTCATTGTAAGGGTGGATAACCGCCACCCGCCGCGCAGACTTCCAATGAAGGCATGCCTTTGCGTCGGACGGCCAAGCCTCCGGGATATTCATTACTATCGGTTCGGGAGTTTGCGCCGTGTAATCGCGAACACCGCAGGGCAAAGGAATGGCCGGCGCGACGAGGCACCGGATCCAATGTCCAACGACAAAAATTTTTGGAGAACTACTCGCGGAAGGCGACCCCGAGTTTTTCACGCAGCCGGGTCTTGATGCGCTGCGCGGCGTCGTTGACTTCCTCTGTTTTCAAGGTGCGTTCGGAGGAGCGGAAAGTCAAGGAAATTGCGAGGGACTTTGTGCCGGGGTCGAGGTGATTTCCCGAGGGGTCGTGGAAGAGGTCGAAGGGGTGGAAGGAGGCGAGGAGGGGCTCCTTTGCGGCGCGGATTTCGTCGGCGAGGGCGGCGTAGGGGAGGTCCATGGGGGCGAGGATGGCGATATCGCGGGCCGACGAGGGGAATTCCGGGATGGGGGAGAAGTGGCGGTCGGAGCCGTCTGTGGCTGGCACAAGACCCTTGAGGGACACCTCGGCGACAAACACGGGTGCCGGCGCGTCCATGGCACGTGCCGCCGCCGGCACAAGACGCCCCGCAAAGCCCGCGCGACACGCTCCGGCATACACACCCGCACCAAACACACATCCCGCACCGGCCTCTTCGCGCCGGAACGCAACCGGCAGAACCCGCCCGAGAACCCCCTTGAGGTCGAAAAAATCCGCGTTGCGGGGTCCGGCATTGCGCCACGAGGGCGGTGCCACCGGGCCGCAGCAGACGAGGGCAAGGGTCAAATGTTCCTCCCGGCCCTCTTCGCGCCGGAAGGTTTTCCCGACTTCAAAAATCCGCAGGGCTGCCTCGCCGTGGTGGAAATTGCGCCGTGCGACTTCGAGCAGGGACGGGACAAGCCGCGGGCGCAGGATGGCCTGATCGGCTCCGAGCGGATTGCGCAGGCGGATGGGGGAGTCGGCGGCGGGCGGGGAGGGGCTTTCGGGGACAAGCGAGCCGGGGCGCACTTCGTAGAAACCGGCTTCGACGAGCGCCGAGCGCAGGGAGGAGAGGAAGTCGTGGAGGGCGTCGGCGGGAGAGGTGTGGGACGGTTCGCAGAGGGTTTTGCCGGGGATGGAATCGATGCCGTGGATGCGGGCGACTTCTTCGATCAGATCGGCTTCACGGGTGAGGTCGCCGCGCCACGACGGAGGCTGCCACGCCCCTTCGGCGTCCTGCGCAAGGCCGAGCGCGGTGAGTGCCGCCGCGATGTGACTGTCCGGAACATCGCAGCCCATCACCGCCCGGCAGCGGTCGCCCCGCAGAAGCACCGGCGCCGGAGGCGGAGGCACCGTGCCGTCGCACAAAACCTGTGTCTCCGCCTTTCCCCCCGCGATCGTTGCAATCAACTCCGCCG
>CAZGNH010000166.1:0-2372 GCA_964527025.1 uncultured Chthoniobacterales bacterium
TTTTTGCGGTCTTCCATGGCGGTTTCCGAGCGCCGGTCGTCGGCGCGGGTGCCGCGTTCGGTTTGGCGGGCGGCGGCGACCTCGGCAATGATGTCCTCGAGCGTGGCGGCGCGGGATTCGACGGCTCCGGTGCAGGTGGCGTCGCCGATTGTGCGGAAGCGCACGGTTTTGGTGACCGGCTCGTCTTCGGGAAGAAGGGTCACGAAGTCCGAGACGGCGAGCCATGTGCCGCCGCGCTGGAAGACCTTGCGTTCGTGGGCGAAGTAAAGAGACGGCAGGGGGATTTCCTCCTTTTGGAGATACATCCAGATGTCCATTTCGGTGAAGTTCGAGAGGGGGAAGACGCGGAAGTGTTCGCCGTGCTGTTTGCGCCCGTTGAACAGATTCCAGAGTTCCGGGCGCTGGTTTTTTGGATCCCATTGGCCGAAGCCGTCCCGGTGGGAAAAGAAGCGCTCCTTGGCGCGGGCCTTTTCCTCGTCGCGGCGCCCGCCGCCGAGGCAGGCGTCGAAGCCGTGTGCCTCGATGGTATCAAGCAGGGTGACCGTTTGCAGGGCGTTGCGCGAGGCGTGGGGGCCGGATTCTTCGCGGACCCTGCCCGCGCGGATGCTTTCCTCGACAGACCCTACCACAAGGCGGGCCTGCAAGTTGTCCCGGAAGCGGTCCCTGTATTCGAGTGTTTCCGGGAAATTGTGGCCGGTATCAATGTGCAGAAGGGGCATGGGGAGCCTGCCAGGCCAGACCGCCTTGGCCGCGATGTGGGCCAGAACGATCGAATCCTTGCCGCCGGAAAAAAGCAGGGCGGGCTTATCGAATTGGGCGAGGGTTTCGCGGATGACGAATACGGCCTCCGATTCGAGCTGGTCGAGATGGTCGAGTTTGTAATCAGGCATGGGATGGGTCGGCAGCCGTGTGCGCGCAGGCGAGCAGCGCGGTGACGCAGTCTTCCAGAGAGCGGGCTTCCGTGTCCAGTATCAGATCGGGCGATTCCGGTTCTTCGAAGGCGCTGTCCCGTCCGGTGAATGCTGCGAGGCGCCCGTCCTCCGCCCGCTTGTAGAGGCCTTTCGGATCGCGGGCGGCGCAGGTCGCATACGAGGCCCGCACAAAAATCTCAAGGAAGCCGGGACCGGCGATTTGCGCCGCAAGGGCCCGCAGGTCGCGGCGCGGTGTAATGACCGATACAAGCACAATCAACCCCTGGATCGAAAGAAGCCTCGCCACATGCGCCACACGGCGCACGTTTTCCCGGCGGTCGTCGTCGGAAAACCCGAGGTTTTCGTTCAGTCCGGCACGGAGCGTGTCGCCGTCGAGCACGGCCGCCAGACGCCCGGCGGCAAGGAGGCGCTCGTGGGCGGCGCGCGCGATCGTGGATTTGCCCGACCCCGACAGACCGTAAAGCCACAGGACCATTCCCCGCTGCCCCAACAGCCGCTCCTTGTCTGCGCGCAGGCGCTCATCGTCTTCGTAAGGGAAGACAACGGGCTGGTCGTGCGGCGGCTTCGGGTCGGGCATCAAACGCATTGTTTGCGGTGAGCGGGAACCATGAAACGGGCGCGGCCAAACGCCAAGCCGGAATTTCGGTCCATATTCCAACATTCTTAAGAATGTCGGAATGAGGAGAGATGCGGGGGTTTGGTGGGACGGCTTTTGGCGGGCCGCGCCCGCATTGGTTCCTTGTTGCATTCGGGTTTGCATCCTTTTCTCCGCGCGGGCACGATCACAAGCTGAACGCGCTTCCCTTTCCCACACCTGATGCACAAATCCCTGCGCCTGAAAATCACCGCTTGGTTTGCGTTTGTGACGCTCACTTTTCTTGCGGCCGGGTTGATCGACTTCCGGCAGTTGGCCTCGATGATCGAGGACGGTGCCAGGGAGCGGATCGAGGCCAAGCTTGACCACATTGACGATGTTCTGGTCGCGGCGGAGCAGGTTTATGGCGATTTGTTGAGCGCCTCGGTCGAGCTGCTTCAGATTTTTGCTGCTGAGCAGGGGCCCGCCTCGTGGCGTCCACCGTCCTCCGGATCGGGTCCGCCCGAGCTTGTTTTCGGGTCGCAGGCGGTCAATGGATCGGACACCCTCATCGGGCGTCTCCACGGCGTGGTCGGGGGGTCGGCCTCCTTTTTTGTGCGGGACGGCGACCGGTTGGTGCGTGTTTCGACAAATGTGCGCACCGACGGCGGGCAATTGGCACTTGGTACGGTGCTCGATCCCGCGCATCCGGCCTCCGTTGCCATGTTTGAGGGGCGCCCCTACCGGGGAATCATCAGCGTGTTCGGCCACCCGTTCCTTGCGTCCTACGTGCCCGTGCGCGACGGGAACGGACGCGTGATTGGCGCCATGTCGGCCGGCTATGCAATCGAGACCCTTTCGACCCT
>CAZGNH010000167.1:0-3195 GCA_964527025.1 uncultured Chthoniobacterales bacterium
CCGGACCGGGTGAGCCGGGCCCAACAACACCCACGGGGATCATTCCGGATGCCCGTGAGACCGACTACGGCAAACTCCACACCGTTCTGCGCTGCGGAAGATACAAATTTCACCACCTGCCCGGGGGAACCTTCCGCCTCTACGACATGCAGGGGGATCCCGGCGAACAAAACGATCTCAGTGGGAAAATGCCGAAGCGCACGGCGGATATGGCCGCACGTAGCCGTGCTCGCTGGGACGACATCGCCTCGCGCAATCGCACCTTCCCGATGCGGCAGATCAAGATCGACAATGCCGACCGATGGTCGAAATCGTGGACGCTCCATGCCAACCGCGCGCTCGCTTTTGAAGGTGCCATGCAGTCAGTCTTCCACGGAGGAGCACGGGGGTTCCGCAATCCCGGCGACCGCGCCGATTACACGGTCGAGGTGCAGAAACCGCTCACGGTCACCTTTGTCGTCGAAGGAAAAGACCTCGACCGGTGTGCGCCGATCAACCTGCTGGTTGACGGATCGCCCGTTGAAGTAAAATCCCGTTCGGCAGACAAGATCGTGTTCGGAACCGCCGACCTGCCCGCTGGTACACTTCCACTTTCGCTGGCGGTGCCCGGCGGTGTCCAATCCGGAACCGCCGAAGGGGAAGTCCTCACCCTGACCTTCCACCCGGAAAAGCCCGCCGCTCCGCAGTAGAAAACCATGCCATGAAAAGATTGCAAACCATCCTTGCCGCAGTTGTCGCAGCCCTGTTTTTGGCCGCCGCAACATCGCGTGCGGCGGAAAAACCGAATTTCCTTTTTGTGATGGTCGATGACATGGCGCCGGATGCCATCTTTCATAAGCGGTTTGATTTCGTAAAGACACCGAACCTTCAGCGTTTGGCAGACGAAGGGGCGGAATTTGAGAACATGATGGTGACGACGTCACTCTGTTCGCCGATCCGGGCATCGATCTTGACCGGTACCTATTCCCATATGCACAGCGTGCGCTACAACGAGATCCAGGATCCGAAGGAGCTGCGGAATCTGATCAACGCGCCCGAGGCCGCGGAACAGCTTGCGCAGATGCAGGAACTCTTGAAGCAAGTGAAAGAACAATCCGGCTACACCGAGCCACCTTATAAATACGAGCCACCTAGAAAAATCGAATGATGAGACCATCGCATTGGGATCATTGCAGGGAGGGACGCTTTCTCAAGCGTCCCGACAACCCGCAAGCCGGATCGACCGGACCAGCCGGAAAGCCTCCGTTTGCCGCGGGAGCGACCCGGCTTCGCTCCGGACCCGGCTGGTTTCTTGACAAAGCACGCCGGGTCACTTGCCTTCTGCTCGCCCTAACGATGAGCGTTCTCATCACAAGGGCGGAGGAGGCCGTGCAACCGCTGGAACGGATCGCCGTACAGCCGGGCGTTGATGGCGCAGAGTTCATTCTCAAGGATTCCCGGACACCCTTCTTCGTAAAGGGATTCAACTATGTGCGACTGCGGGGCGACCACTCGACCTTCGATGCGGATACGGAAACCACGAAGGCGGCCTATGACCCGGAACGCGCGGAAACCATGTTCCGGACATTGGCCGAAACCGGCTACAACACAGTCCGGGTCTTCATTATCGGGCGCAGCACGGCCAACCCCGGCATCGGGGGTAATTATGACACCACGCAAGGACTCTACGAGCCTTACATGGAAAACGTGCTCGATTTCCTCCGGCGGGCGACCCGTCACGGCATCCGTGTTTTTCCCACGTTCGGCGACGGCTGTCTCCCCGCCAATGCCTCCTTTTACGATCGGCTCGAAAAAGCCAGAAAGAACAAGAACGCCCTGATCCTGACGAGCCAGGGTGTCGGTCTTCGTGTCGAATACATCACTTCATTCCTTTCCTATGTGAAGGAGAATGATCCAAACCTGCTGCCAACGCTGCTGGGATTGCAGTGTCAGAACGAAGCCTGCCTTCATGCCGACCGGTGGCCGTTTTCCGAGACCGAAGGCAGAATCGAGGCGGCCAATGGGAATTCCTACGACATGTCCAACACCGAAGAGCGTCAGGCGTTGATGGACGACGGCTACCGATACTACCACCAGCGGATGGTCGAAGCGGTGAAGGCGATCGATCCGGACATGCTCGTCGCCGAAGGCGTGTTTGTCCCGCGTGCCGTCGGCAAGGATTACACCAATGACGCCGGCCTCTGGCCCGGCCGTTGCAAAGACGAACGCTATCCGCCCACGTTGAAAACCCTCGCCGAGGGCGCCCTCGACTTTCTCGATGTGCATTTCTATCGGACTCGGAAAGATGAACCGGTCGGGGACGCATTTCAACGGGATCTCACCTCCACTGGCTTCTATACGGCCGAACTGCAAGCGGCCCGGAAATCAAAACCGGTCATCCTGGGGGAATTCGGCGCATTTGACTTCATC
The DNA here is from genome assembly GCA_964527025.1 of uncultured Chthoniobacterales bacterium. GTDB lineage: Bacteria > Verrucomicrobiota > Verrucomicrobiia > Chthoniobacterales > Terrimicrobiaceae > CAZGNH01. The sequence continues at coordinate 2,410 of CAZGNH010000167.1, forward strand.
GAGAAGACCTTTGAAGAAGCCGTCGACAACATGGTGATCATCCGCGATCTCGCACGGCAGGAAAAGTTCAATGGCATGCTCTTCTGGACCTGTGACTCGCAAGAACAAAAGCGCCTCTACCACGCCACGGACGACTGGGAACTATTCGTCCAGAAGATGGGGACATTCGACTGACAATGATAACGTTTTCAATGCTGCTGGTTCTATCCTGCCAAAGCGCGGTCGCCGGGCTGAGCATGGGTCCGCTCTTTGGTGACAACATGGTGCTGCAGCGCGAGAAGCCTGTCGTCATCTGGGGAATCGCGGGTGCGGGGGAATCCGTGACCGTCGAGTTTGCCGGCCAGAAAAAGTCTGGCGTGGCGGATAGAAGCGGGAAATGGCGGGTGCCCCTCGATCCCATGCCCGCCTCTGACAAGCTCCGCAGCATGACCATCCGTTCGGCAGGAGAAAATCTGGGGAAGAACATCAACGATGTCCTGGTTGGCGAGGTCTGGTTCGCGGGTGGCCAGTCGAACATGCGCTTTGCTATGTGGCCGAGCGAAGGATCAGCCGAGCTCTTTGCTTCCGGCGGCGCGGATATCCCGGGCATTCGCCTGTTTGCGATGCCCGAAATCGTGAATGAGCTGGACAGGGATCTGCCGATCAAAGGCTGGCAGGAATGCACGCAAGAAAGCTCGACCGCGTTTTCCGCTGTGGCTTGGCATTTCGGTCGGGCCCTGAAAGCTCATTTCGAGGATGTCCCGGTCGGCCTGATTATGTCGGCTCCGGGCGGGAAGCCCGCCCGGG
>CAZGNH010000168.1:0-11270 GCA_964527025.1 uncultured Chthoniobacterales bacterium
GGAACAACCCGCACCCGCCGCACCCGCCGCCGCGCCCAAACCGCCGAAGGACAAGACGCTGCTCGATGCCTTCAACAGCGGCGGCCCCCTCATGTATCCGCTGCTGCTTTGCTCGATCGGCACTCTCGCCGTGGCGGCCTACTGCTTCATCAACATCAGCGGCAATAAAATGATGCCGCCCACACAGGTCGAGGCCGTCGGGCAGTCCATGCGCCAGCGCGACGCCAGCAGTGCCTACCAGCTCTGCCACGGCAACCCCAATGTCTTCGCCAACTCCATGTCATCCGCCCTTCTCAAAGTCGACTTCGACCGCCCGCTCGCCAACAAACTCTCCATGGACCAGGCCGCCGGCGAGGCCCTCGCCAACGAGGAAACCAAACTCAACCTCTGGGTCAATTACCTCAATGTCTTCGCCACCATCAGCCCCATGCTCGGCCTGCTGGGAACGGTCACCGGCATGATCACCAGCTTCGACATGCTCGCCGCCGGCAAATCCGAACCCTCCGACCTCGCGGGCGGCATCGGCGTGGCCATGATCACCACCGCCGGCGGACTCATCGTCGGCATCCCCGCCATGTTCTTCTTCTTCTACTTCCGCAACCTTTTGGCCATCAACATCGCCGAAATCCAGAAACGCGTCACCTTCATGCTCGATGTCCTCTCCGGCGAACTCAAAATCGAAGGTGCCAGCGCCGAATACGAACAACCCGCCGAATAACCCCGCCCTCACCCCAAACCGCCCGCGCCATGAAGCTCATCAAAAAGGACGAAGACGAAGTCGGGTTCCAGCTCGCCCCGATGATCGACATGACGTTTCTGCTCCTCGTGTTTTTCATGGTCACCACGAAAATCTCCAAGGAGCAGATCAAGGTGGACATCCGCCTGCCGGTCGCCAGCAACGCGGTCATCCCGGAAAACATCGCCGAACGCGACATCGTCAGCATCGACGGCGACGGGAATTACTTCATCGGCCAGCGTCCGGCGGACAAGAAGGAGCTCACCGCCTACCTGAAGGAGCGCTTCAAGAATTTCCCTCCGTTGCGTCTGTATGTGCGCGCGGACGCGGAGACGCCCGGCAGGCAGATCAAGGAACTCATGAAGATTGCCAGCGAGGCGGGAGCCATCAACGTGATTTTCGGAACTTACAAGGACTGAAGCATGATCATCCGCCGCAAACACCATTCCACGGTCGAGATGCAGATGGGGCCCATGATCGACATGGTCTTTCTGCTGCTGGTGTTTTTCATGGTCACCGCCAAACCGATCAAGCAGGAGAGCGACATCAATATCGGCCTGCCGGGCACGGTCGCGCAGGAGGAGGCCGTCGACATCCCCGACGAACAGCGCATCCTCATCCGCGCCGACGGCCAGGTTCTCCTCAACGAACTGGCCATGGACTCCCCCACGAGCCCCACCCTGCCAACCCTCGTCTCAACCCTCATGCGCTTCAAAGAAAGCGCCGACGCCAACAAAAGCGAGGCTCTCGTCACGATTGATCCCGAGGACGGCGCCAAGCACCAGCGCATCGTCGATGTGCTCAATGCCTGTGCCAAAGCCGAAATCTCCGGCGTGACATTCGCCGACTCGGGCGGGGAGGAAGACATCTGAACCGCCATGGCCGTCGTCGAAGAATTTCTGAGCGAGGGGCAGCAGGTGATCAAACGCCGCAAGCGGATGCTCCTGATGATCCTGCTCATCGTGCTGGGCATACACGTGGCCGGAGGTCTCGTCGCCGGCGTGCTCGTCATCGCACGCTATATCTTCCCGCCCCCCGCCACATTCGTCGTCAAAAAAGATATCCGCCTGCCCGCCAAACAACGCGAACACCGCATGAACATGGCCGCCTTCGACGCCCTGACCCCCAAACCCACCTTCAACGACAAAATGCAGAGCATGCAGCCCGCGCCCTTTGCCCTGCCCGATCTGCCGGAACTGCCTCTCGACCAGATGCTGCCCCTGGATCCATCGGCGGTCGTCAGCGACCAGGTATCGAGTCTCGTCGGCACCGCGGGCCTCGGCGGCGGCGGCGGCGGCGAAGGCGGACTCGGCGGCACCGGCACGGGCTTCTCGTTCATGGGCATCCAGTCCAGCGGACGCCGCATCCTCATCCTCTACGACGTCTCGGACACCACCATCCGCAAAGCCAATGCCGCCGGCTTCGGCTTCGACCGTATCCGCGAAGAAACCAAGAAACTCATCGACTCGGTCCCCGCCTCAACCCGCTTCGGCATCGCCATGTTCGCCCGCAATTTCGTTTTCATGGACGCCGAGCTCGTGCCCGCCTCCGACGCAAACCGCAAGGCCGCCCATGCATGGCTCGACCAGTGGTTCACAGACAAGGCGCCCATGACCCAGAGCGTGCCCGGCATGGTCCGCGGCAGCCCCGGGTTCCGGAAGCTCCTCGAAGCCGCCGGCAAGATGCAGCCGGATGTCGTCTTCGTCGTCTCCGACGGCGGATTCTACGAAGGATCCTCGTCGCAGGGCGCAGGCCACAAAATCGATTACAAGGACATCGGGGAAACCCTCGAGGAAGTCCAAAAATCCCTGCCCGAAGAAATGGCCTTCAACTTCATCGGCGTGGGCATGGACCGCCCGGATCTCCAACAAATGCGCCGCATCGTGGTGCGCGAAGGCGGCGGCGGGCGCTTCAAAGAACTCAAACGCTGATCCGCTCCTCCTTGCCCCGGACTGGTGCATTTTGCCCCGTTTGGCCCTCAAGCAAGCATGCCCTTCCGATCAGATCCCAAAAAAGCTGCAATAACAGTCAATCGGGAAAGGACCAGCTTTGACCGAGCGTCGAAAGCCAGCCATTGTTCAACTGATGGATGTGCCTCACTCCGGCAAACCAAATGCACCACGAAAACAGGAATTGCCAAAAATCCGAAAACCCGTAATCTGGATTTTATGACAACCACATTGGAGATTGGCCACAGGGGGGCGATCACATTGCCCAAAAAAATGAGGGAAAAATTTCATTTATGCGACAGGAGTTTGATTTCGCTTGAGGAGACTGCGGAGGGCATCTTGATTCGGCCGGCAGTGGCGTTTCCGATCGAGATGTATTCGGAGGAGCGCCTCAAGGAATTCGACGCTGAAAACAACGGGGCCATCGTAAAATTTTTCGGAAAGTCACAGCGTGGAAATCAAGGGTGAAGGTCTTCCTTGATGCGAACATCCTGTTTTCTGCGTCACAGTCAGGCAGCCCGGTGCGAAGTCTGTTGGATTGCCTCGAAACTCATGCGGTCCTGACAACGCATCCCGGGGTGTTGGAGGAGGCGAGACGCAATCTTGCCGCCAAGAGGTCGGGCTGGCTGGACGGTTTTGAATCTCTGCAGGCGCGACTTGATATCTCCACACTCATGGGAGACTGTGCGGATTTGGGTCTGCCAGCGAAGGACCAACCCGTTCTGGCTGCGGCGGTCGCCTGCGGTGCGGACCGTCTTCTCACAGGGGACAGGCTGCACTTCGGTCACCTTTTCGGAACAACGCTCGAGGGAGTCCGTATTTGCTCGACGCACCAGATGGCCGGGGAGATGGCGGAGCGTGGTTGGCTTTGAAACAGGCGGGTGAAAGAATTCCCGCCGCGATGGGTTGCATTCCTGCGACGGGTCGTGTAGAAGGGCGTCCTCAATTGTGGCTAAAAAGGATTCTATCGAGAGCGAAGGGGTTGTTGTAGATGTGCTGCCGGGGACGATGTTCCGGGTGAAGCTGCCAAACGGCCATGTGGTGCTTGCGCACATTTCAGGCAAAATGCGTAAAAATTTCATTCGGATTGTTCCGGGCGACAAGGTGCAGGTCGAGATTTCGCCCTACGATGTGTCGAAGGCGCGCATCACATTCCGCGAGTCGGGGCTCCCCCCGCGTCAGAGGAGATAGAGCCCGGCCGACACCCCCGCGCCGATGCCCGACCGAATCGCCTCCGAGACCCTCACGGAGCTTTACCGGCTTGCCGCGGGCCGTTATGCGGACATCCCGGCCTTTGCGGCGCGCAAGAGGGACGGGACTTATGCGCCGTTGTCGTACGCGGCCCTTTACGAGCGGGGGCTGGATCTTGCCGCCGGGCTTGTCTCCCTCGGGTTGGCCCCCCGCGACCGGGTCGGGCTGATTGCCGACAACCGCCTCGAGTGGATTTTGTCCGACTACGGAGTTTTGCTTGCCGGGGCCGTTGATGTGCCCCGCGGCACCGACATCACCCGGCAGGAGATCGCCCACATCCTCGGGCATTCCGGAGCGCGGTTTGCCATTCTTGAGAACGAGGCGGTGCTTGCCAAGTTGCACGATGCGGGGGTGTCGTTGCCGGATCTCGACCAGGTGGTGGTGATCGAGGCCGTCGCGAAGTTGCCGCGCGGTGTGCTGACCCTTGAGCAGGTGATGGCGCGCGGGCGGGATTTGCGCGCGGCGGGGGACCGTTCGGCGGAGGCGCGCGCGGCGGCCGTCCGTCCGGAGGATTTGTTCACCATCATTTACACGTCGGGCACCACGGGGATCCCCAAAGGGGTGCCGCTGACCCATGCCAACATGACCTCCCAGATCGCCAACCTGCCTCTGAGCTTCGCGCCCGGCGACCGGGTGCTTTCGATCCTGCCCGTCTGGCACAGCTACGAGCGGGTCTTCGAGATGGTCTCGATCAGCATGGGCATGAGCACGTATTACACGGGGCTCCGAACGATTGCCGCCGACCTGCGCAGTATCCGTCCGCATGTGATGGCGTCGGCGCCGCGCCTTTGGGAAAGCCTCTACCAGAAGCTCATGGCGCGGGTTTCTTCATCTTCCCCTCTGCGCCGCATGCTCTTTGCGGCGGCGCGTTTGAGTTCCCACAACGTCCGGTGCGCCGAACGGTTTTTTGGCGGGATGGAGCTCGATATGACCGGGCGCACGGCGGCCGGGTCGCTCGCGCGGGCGGCGGGACATGCAGTCCGGTGGCTGCTTGCGTCCGTCCCGCACGCCGTTCTGGAACCTCTCGTGCTCGCCAAATTGCGCGACGCGGTCGGGTGTTCCGCGATGCGCGGAACCATTTCGGGAGGCGGGGCGCTGCAGCCCCATGTGGACGACTTTTTCAATTCCATCGGGATCCAAGTGCTTGAAGGCTACGGGCTCACCGAGACCTCGCCGGTGCTCGCCGTGCGCACGTATAAAAAACTCGTGATCGGCACCGTCGGCCCGATGTATCCCGGCACCAAAGTGCGGATCATCGATCTGGAAAATGGCGACGTGCTTTTCCCCGACCCGCGCCGGCGCGACCGGGGGAGGGGCCTGCGGGGGGAAATCCACGTGCGCGGCCCGCAGGTCATGCACGGCTACTACAAAGATCCCGAGGGCACCGCCCGCGTCCTCAAAAACGGTTGGCTGAACACCGGCGATATCGGCATGATCACTTTCAACGACTGCCTGAAAATCCTCGGCCGCTCGAAGGAAACCATCGTCCTTCTCAACGGCGAAAATGTCGAGCCGGTCCCGATCGAAAGCCGCCTCACAGGCTCCGCATTGATCGAACACTGCATGGTGACCGGCCAGGACGCCAAGCAGCTCGGAGCCCTCATCGTGCCTTCGGTCGAAGGATTCCGCGACGCGGGCATCGACGGCGAAAGCCCAGCCGCACTCGCCGGAAACCCCGCCGCACGCGACCTCATGGAAAGCCGCATCCGGGGGCTCATTTCCGCCGAGGCCGGCTTCAAACCCTTCGAGCGTGTCACCGTCTTCCGCTTCGTGCCCAAACCCTTCGAACCCGGCGACGAACTCACCAACACCTACAAGCTCAAACGCCACGTCATCACCGCCCGCTACAAAGACCTCATCGAGGATATGCACGGAGCGTGAAGCGTCCCCCGTCAATTTTTGGGTGATTGATGGGTGCCGTGGGGTTAGAATCAATGGATATGGCGAAACTGCTTCTTGTCGAGGACAACGAGATGAACCGCGACATGCTTTCGCGGCGGTTGGCGCGGCGCGGGTATGAAGTGGAGGTGGCGGTGGACGGCGAAGAGGGGATTGTGCGGGCCGGGGAATGCGCGCCGGATTTGATTTTGATGGACATGAGTTTGCCGAAGATTGACGGGTGGGAGGCCACGCGGCGGCTCAAGGCCGATCCGGCCACGCGCGGCATCCCGGTGATCGCGCTCACGGCGCATGCGATGAGCGGCGACCGCGAGCAGGCCATCGAGGCCGGGTGCGACGATTACGACACGAAGCCGGTCGAGCTCGACCGGCTTCTTCAAAAAATTGAGGCCTGTCTTGCCGCGGGGGAGCCGGGCGCGGGCACGTGACTCCCGACCCGGCAGCGGGCGGGATGCCCGACCTCTCGAAACTCCGCCACGACCTGCGCACCCCGGTCAACCACATCCTCGGATACACCGACCTCCTCGGCGAAGAACTCGGCGATCAGGGGATCCCCGAACCCGGCGACCTTGCCAAAATCCGCGCCGCCGCCCGCCGCATGCTCGAAATTGTCGAGTCCCTCGACAAGACGGCCCCGGCACGCAATGTGACCCCGCCTGTGCCGGGACCCGCCCCGAAGGCCGGAGACCCGCAGCCCGCCGGGGCAGGCGCCGACCGGGCCGCCATCCGTGGAAAAATTCTTGTGGTGGATGACGACGCGGGGAACCGCGAGACCCTTGCGCGGAGGCTGGTCCGCGAGGGGCACGAGGTCGGGGTCGCGGAAGACGGGCAGGCGGCACTCGGGATCCTTGGCACGGGCGCCTTCGACCTTGTACTTTTGGATGTGATGATGCCGGTGCTCGACGGGCACGCGGCGCTTGTCCGCATGAAGGGCGACCCGGCCCTGCGCGACATTCCGGTGATCATGATTTCGGCTCTCGATGAGCTTGGCAGTGTGATCCGGTGCATCGAAGCCGGCGCCGAAGATTATTTGCCGAAGCCGTTTGAACCGCCCCTCCTGCGCGCCCGCATCAGAGCCTGCCTCGAAAAGAAGGCGCTCAGGGACCTCGAGCGCGACCACCTCCGGACCATCGAGGAAACCCAGACGCGGCTCGAGGGGGAGCTTGCCGAGGCGGCCCGCTACGTCACGTCGATGCTGCCCGCCCGGGTGGACGAACCCCTGCGCGTGCGCTGGTGCTTTTCGCCTTCGACCGAACTGGGGGGCGACTCGTTCGGCTACCACTGGATCGATGCGTCGCATTTTGGCGTTTACCTGCTGGATGTGTGCGGACACGGGGTGGGGGCGGCGCTGCTTTCCGTCGCCGCTTCGAATGTGCTGCGGGCCCAGAGCCTGCCCGGAGCCGACTTCCTCTCGCCCGCCTCCGTGCTGACCGCCCTCAACACCACCTTCCCCATGGAGGACCACGGCGACATGTATTTCACCATCTGGTACGGCGTCTTCGACACGGCGTCACGCACCCTGCGCCATGCCTGCGGAGGCCATCCCCCGGCCATCCTCCTGCCCCCGAACGGCGATCCCGCCGCCGTCGGAGAGCCGGGCATGCTTGTCGGCGTGATGCCAGAAAGCACGTTCCGGGAAGCCGCGCTTGAAATCCCCGCGGGAGCGCGCCTGCTCGTCTTCTCCGACGGCGTTTATGAACTGCGGCGGCCCGACGGGTCGATGACTTCCCTTGATGACCTCATGGCATGGGCACGAAACAATGCGGCATCGACTTCGCTGCCCGACGAAGCCCTCGAATGGGCGCGTGCCACCGCCGCGAAGGCCGTCCTCGATGACGACTTCTCGCTCGTGTGTATCGACTTCCCGGAACAATGACCCCCTCCTTCGCGCGCACCATCGCCCCCGACCTCGCATCCCTGAGCCGGCTCATGGAGGAGGCGCGCGTATTCCTCGAAGCAAACGGCGCCCCCACGGAGACCGTCTTCGCCGCCAACCTCGCTCTCGAGGAAATGATCACCAACACGATCAAATACGGATTCGGCTCCGCCACCCCGCGCCCCATCGATGTCCGCATCGACCTGCACGACAAGGCATGCGAAATCACCCTCTCCGATGACGGCAACCCGTTCGATCCCTTCGCCGTGCCCCCGCCCGATTTGTCCCTGCCGGCCGACAAGCGCCCGATCGGTGGGCTTGGCATCCACCTTGTGCGCTCCATGATGACCACATGCAGCCACCGCCTCGAAGCAGGCCGCAATGTCGTGACCTTGACGAAGCGGTGGGGGTAGGGCGCACTATTCGTGCCCGAGCGTCTCGAGGTTCATCCCCTTGGTTTCGATGGCAAAAAGCCATGTGACGAGGGCGCCGAGCAGCGAGGTTCCCACGAGAATGTAGAGCAGCGGGGCGGTTCCGATGGCATGCAGGACAATCGGGAAAAGGAATGCGGTCAGCACGGCGCCGATCTTGCCGACCGATGCCGCAAACCCGGCGCCCAAACCGCGGATTTTCGTCGGGAACACCTCGCCGGCCAGCAGATACGTCATCGCATTGGGGCCCAGATTCGTCATGAAATTGAAGAGCATGAAGCCGGCAAAAATCATGACGAATTTGGCGGTGCCATCGAAGGATGTGGAAAGGGCGGCGAGGAGGAGACCGGCGGCGCAGCCGAGGAAGCCGAGGATTTGGAGGCGGATGCGTCCGGTGCGGTCGGCGAGCAGGACGGCGACGATGATGCCGACAATGAGCAGGGTGTCGATGAGGGCGGCCCCCTTGGCGGCAAGCATGTCGTTGTGGATGACCTCGGCGAGGTTGCGGTTGTGGGTGCCGGCGATCCCGATGGTTGCGGCGAGGATGGTCGGTGTGAAAATCCCGATCCCGTAGGTTCCCAAATCCTGAAGAAACCATGGGATCGACGCGAGAATGGTGGCGCGCCGGTTTTTTTTAGAGAACAGCTTCGGGATGCCGGGTGTCTTTTTGGCGTGGGTGGATTCTTCGGCGGCGGCGAGGGTGATTTTGGACGGGTAGCGGGGTGCGCGTTCGAGCAGGCGGGCGAGTTCGTGTTCGGCGTGCTGGACGCGCCCGTGCGCCGCCAGCCAGTGGGGGCTCTGCACGATGAAAAACCGCCCGACAATCACCGCCGCCGCGGGAAGGATCGCGCTCGCATACATGATGCGCCAGTCGGCCAGTGAGCCGTCCACCTTCAGGATCACAAACCCCAGCACCGTCCCTGCCAACGCCCCGACCGCCTGAAAACCGAAGGCGCTCAAGACCAGCCTCCCGCGCATGTGGCTTGGAATGCTCTCGGAAATGACCAGATGCGCCGTCGGGTAATCGCACCCCAGCGCCATCCCCATCCCGAACAAAAACACCACCAGCAGCCAAAAATTCGGAGCCAGCGAAACCAGCGCCAGAAACACCGTGAAAATCACCATCTCGACGATGAACATTTGTTTTCGCCCGAGCGAGTCGGCCAGCCCCCCGAGCACGGTCGCCCCGACCAGGATCCCGAAGAGCACCGCCGCCCCCACGAGCCCCTTCTCGAAATTCTCCAATCCGAATTCGAGCACGATGAGGGGAAGGGCCACACCGGTCATGAAAACGACCATCCCCTCGAAAAATTTCCCGGCCGTCGCCAAACCCCAGATGCGCCACTGCATCGGGGTCATCGGCGCCGAGGCAACCGCCGTCCCATCGGCCCAAACCGGCGTTTCGTCAATGTATTCCTGGACGGTCTTCATGCGGCCCCAACCAGCTATCCAGAGTCTGCCCGAACGGGCAACCACCGCAAGGTTACGATTTCGTCACAGGGCGGCGTGCGCGCTGCACGGAGGAGGGGACGAGAGCGGCCCGCCTATCGGTCTTCTGCGCCGCGCACGGCGGCGCGGGCGTCGGCGATGCGCTCAGCGGGAACCGTGCGCAGAGACCGCACCAAGCCGGTCTTGCTCAAAATCCAGATGGTCCACTTGGTCGGGTCGAAGTGCCATGGTTTGATCCCGTTGCGGTAGTCGTGTTGAAACTCGTGGTGGTAGTTGTGGTAGCCCTCCCCGAAGGTGAGCAGGGCCATGATCCAACTGTCCCGTGCCGTGCAATGGGTGGAATACGGGCGCGAGCCGATCCAGTGGCAGAGGGAATTGATGCAAAAGGTCATGTGATGCACGACCACGACGCGGGCGACCCCCGCAAGCAAAAACGCACCGAGTGCCGCGGTGGGACCGCCCCAAAGCCACCCGATCGCCGTCGGCAGGACAAAGCCGACCCCCAGCGCCAGCGGGACATAAAGCCGGTGCTGCCACGAAACCAGCGCATCCCGGCGCAAATCCTTCACCCATGTGAGCGGTGTCTCGGGTCCCCTGCGGAACAAAAGCCACCCGATGTGCGCATGAAAAAACCCGCGCGAAATGTCGTAGGGGTCGTCATCATGATCCACGAATTTGTGATGGCGCCGGTGGTCGGCGCACCACGCGAGGGCCGATCCCTCGAAGGCGGCCGCGCCGAAAAGGAGCACTCCCAGCCGCACCGGCCACGCCGCCTGAAAGGTCAGGTGCGAAAAAAGGCGGTGGTAACCCAGTGTGATGCTCAGGCCGGTTGCAACGAAAAAGAAAGCGAACAGCGCGGCTTGGAACCAGTCGATGCCGAAGTTCCACAGGTAAAGGGGAACTGCGGTGAGGGTGGTGAGCAGGGTGGCACCCAGGAAGAGGGTGTTTGTTTTTCGGATGTATTTCAAGAGGCGCATGGGTCGGGTGCAATGGCTCCGGGTTCTCCCGGAGCGTTCTGCAGGTTGTCTCCAACATACAGAACCTCGAGGCAGATGCAAACAGGGCAGCTTCTCAGTCGGCGGGCGGAGAGTTTTTGGCGATCCATGTGAGGGCTTCCTCGCGTGTGGTGAGTTTCCCCTCGAGTTGGCGGGTCTGGACGGCTTCGAGCGCCTCGCGGAAGGCCGGTCCGGGTTTCCAACCGAGGGCGATCAAATCCGCGCCGGTCAGAAGCCGCGGGGGAATGAGGGGTTCGCTGGCGAACGCGGCTTGTTTTTCGCGCAGGAATGCGTGGATATCGAGTCCCCCGTGGCTGGCGAGGCAATCGACCCGGTGGAGTTCGAGTTCTTCGTCGAAGGTATCGCGCGCCATGAACCGCCGCAGCTTGGCGGCGCGCATGCGGGGAGTGTCTTTGAAGGCCATGTGGTTGCGGACCATCTCGACCGTGGCGGCCGTCTCCCGGTTCGAAAAGCGCAGGCGGTGCATGACGTCTTCGGCCATGCGGGCGCCGACATGCTCGTGGCCGTTGAAGCGGATCCGCCCGTTGGGATCGACCGAGCGGCAGGGCGGCTTGCCGATGTCGTGAAGCAACACCGCGAAGGCCAGCGACGCGGACGTTTCTACCGGCAGCAAATCGAGCATCATCCGAGTGTGGACAAAGACATCGCCCTCCGGGTGAAACT
>CAZGNH010000169.1:0-3948 GCA_964527025.1 uncultured Chthoniobacterales bacterium
GCGGGGCTTCCAAATTTCCGGAGCGGAGGGACGAGAGGGAGGCGATGACTTCGTCGAGGCTGGCCTGGCCGAGAAGGTGGACGGCTTTGATGACGGCGACATCGAACTGGAGTTTTTTGTCCGGGGCCCAGCGCATGCGCGAATCGGTTTCCGAGAAGTGGTCCAGGAGGGTGAGGAGTTGGTCGCGCCGGACGGGGGAGTCGGAGGCGACGCCCTGGACGAGCAGGTCGCGCAGGTGGGAGGTCACATCATCCAGCAGGCGCGAGAGGTCCTTGCCGGCGCCGGCCTGCTCCGCAATCAAGGCAAGGGCGCCCCCCGCATCCCGGCCCAACAACAAATCCACAAGCCCCGAGACCACATCGCGCGGCGTCAATCCGAAAATCTTCATCCCGCCCTCGTGCCCCCCCTCCCCGCCGCAAAACGCCACCGCCTGGTCGAGCATGCTCTCCGCGTCGCGCAACCCCCCCTCGGCCGCCCGCGCGATCGCCTCGCCCGCCGCGGGATCCAAGGCGATCTTTTCCTTTGCGGCGATTGTCGCGAGGTGCGCGGCGATCAATTCCGATGGAATGCGCCTGAGGTCGAACCGCTGGCACCGGCTGGTGATGGTCGCGGGCACCTTCTGGGCTTCGGTCGTCGCGAAAATGAATTTCACATGGGGCGGGGGTTCCTCGAGGGTTTTGAGGAGGGCGTTGAAGGCGCCGGGGCTGAGCATGTGGACCTCGTCGATGAGGTAGATTTTGAAGGGTCCGCGGGCCGGGGCGTAGGCGGCGTTGTCGCGGAGGTCCCGGATATTGTCGACGCCGTTGTTGCTTGCACCGTCGATTTCCATGACATCGAGGCAGCGTCCCTCGGCGATTTCGAGGCAGGAGGCGCAGGTGCCGCACGGCTGGGCGGTGGGCCCTTCGGAGCAATTGAGGGCTTTGGCGAGGATGCGGGCGGTCGAGGTTTTTCCAATGCCCCGCGGCCCGACGAACATGTAGGCTTGGGCGACGCGGTCTTCGCGGATGGCGTTTTGGAGGGTATGGGTGATGTGGTCCTGTCCGACGACTTCCTCGAACGTCTGGGGACGGTATTTGCGTGCGAAGACCCGGTAGCTCACGGGTGACAGCATACGCAGTCGGGCGGCCGTGAAAAGACCGAAGCGGACAAAAATGTTCCTGTATTTCCCTTGACCCCTCCGGTGGAGTTGCAAAGCCTGTTGCGGCGTGGGGCGCAATGGCTACAACGGCGGAACCTTCCGGCACTGGGATGAGACGCACGAGAGCGCCCCGGTGGCGCGGGAGGTCTACCGCCCGCTGATCTCCGGCCTCGAGGACCGGAAGCGCTCAAAGATCCGCGCGCTTGATGAGCGACTCGAGGCGACCATGCGCGAGATGGGAGTCACCTTTGACATCATGCGCGATCGTCCGTGGGGGAGGCGTCCGTGGTATTGCGACCTGCTGCCGCAGATTTTCACTGTGGACGAATGGGAGGGGATTGCGGCGGGCATGGCGCAGCGCATGCGGGCGTTCGAGATGTTTCTGCGCGACATTTACGGGGAGCGTGAGATTTTGCGCGCGGGGGTTTTGCCGGTGAAGCCGGTGCTTGGCAGTGTGTTCCGGCAGCGGGTGGCGCAGGGGTTGCCGAGGCCCGGAGGGGCGTTTCTGCACCTCGGCGGCGCGGCTGTGTGCCGGCTGCCCGACGGGAGGATGGCCTTCAAGCACCACTACTTCGGCCATGCGTCGGGTCTCTCCTACATGGTACAGAACCGGCGGGCGCTGGCGCGCGTCCTTCCCCAAAGTTTCGGCGACTTCCCGATCCGGTCGATTGCGGGTGCGCCGACCGACTTTCTTGAATCGCTGCATGCGCTGGCCAGGGAGGGGGATCCGTCGGTGGTGTTGCTGACGCCCGGCGGGGAGAGTGCGGTTTATTCCGAGCACGCCTTTTTGGCCCGTCGCATGGGCATCCCGTTGGTGCAGGGGGGGGATTTGCTTGTTCTCAACGATGCGGTGCATCTCAAGACCGTGGCGGGGTTGCGCAGGGTCGAGGTGATTTATTCGAGGCTTTCCGATGCATGGCTCGATCCGATGGTTTTCCGGCGCGATTCGGTGCTGGGGGTTCCCGGGCTTGTGCAATGTGTCCGCCGGGGATCGGTGGCCGTGGTCAATGCCATCGGCTCCCAGCTTGCCGACGACCGCGCCCTCCTTCCCTTTGCCCCGGCCATCACCCGTTACTACCTCGGAGAAAAACCCCTCATGCCCTCGGTCGAGACCTGCTGGCTGGGCGACATCGACCAGCGCGAGATGGTCCTTTCCGAACTGGATCGTTTCACCATCCGCCCCCTCTATGGTGAAAAAATTCTTCTCGGGGGCGATGGCCGTCTGCCCGGCGCGCGTGCCCTGCGCGAAGCCCGCCGCCAGATCCTTGCCAACCCGGGCGCTTTTGTCGCCCAGACGCAGGATTGCGATGCCCTCACCCTCACCTTCCACAACGGCATCCGGCAACAACGCCTCCAGGATCACATCCTCTTCGCCCTGCGCAAACCCGATGGAACCCACGACGTCTTCCCCGGAGCCCTCACCCGCACGACATCCGACTCCTCCGACTTCACCGCCAACGAACTCGGTGGCGGAAGCAAAGACACATGGGTCCAGGAGTCGACCCGGGCCTCCGGCGGCCGGAGCGCCCCCGTGTCGGCCGAACCGCCTGTCGCGCACCGGCTTGTCGGGAGCCGGGTGGCCGAAGCTTTTTACTGGGTCGGGCGCTACCTCGAGCGCGCGGGCAGCCTTGCCGGAATGATCCGGGTGATCGAGACCCTCGAACTCGAAGAGCTCAACCCGACCGAGCGGACCCTCTACCGTCCGGTGTGGAACGAAATCCTCCCTCCGCTCGAAAACCCCGCGGGGGTCACCCGCCGCACGATCTCGAGCGCGGCGGGGCGCCACCGTCTGGCTTTGGACATCGGGGAGCCGGATTCGGTGGTGCAGGCGGTGGTGCGCGCCGCGACCAATGCGGAGTCCGTCTTCGAGTGTTTGAGTCTCGAGGCGTGGGGGGTGATTGACGGCATGCGTTCCGAGCTGCGCCGGGCGCGGTATCGAACGACATCGACCGAGGCGCGCTTGACCGCCAACACGCGCAGGGTTTGCGAGGAGGTGGCGCGCCGGGTGCCCGAGTTTTTCGGCACCGCGGAGGCGACCATGATTTCCGACGGCGCGTGGGCTTTTTGCGTGATCGGGCGGCATTTGGAGCGGGCCATTATCACGGCCAATGCGGCCACTTCGATTCTTCGGAAAGGGTGGGCGTCTTTGCAGGCGGGCCACGAGGAGGAAATCCGGTTTTCGGCCTTTTTGCGCCTGCTGGCGAGCCGCGATGTTTATCGCCGGGTTTACCAGATGCGCATCGAGGTCGGGCCGCTTCTGGATTTGCTCTGGCTCAACGGGGAGGTGCCCCGGTCGGTGGCGCGGTGCCTCGAGGTGGCCGCGTCACGGTTGCGGCGCGCCGAGGATCTTGCTTCGCCGTCCACCGGGAGAACCATTGAACGCATCGAGGAGGTGCTTGGCGTGGTGCATGGCACGCAGTGGCGTTCTCTCCTGGACCGCGGGGGCGACGCGGCCGCGGCGCGGAGCTCCCATCTGCTCGAACGCGTGCTTGACCTGCACCATGCCATCGCCGACGGCTTCCTGAACCTCCAGACTCCCATCCGCGAGGAATCCTCGCACCACGACCCACCCGGCCCGGATCATGCTCTTTGAGATTGTGCACCGGACCGCTTACCGCTACGGAACGCCTGTCACCGAGGCGTGTGTCGAGGCCCGCCTGACCCCGCCCGCGCTGCCATGGCAGCAAATCCTTGCCCACCGGATTGTCTTTTCCCCTCCCGTGCGGGCCGGCGAATTCCAGGATCCCTGCGGCAACACGGTCACCTTTGCAGCGATGGCCGAGCGCCATGACCAATTCACCGTCGAGAAC
>CAZGNH010000170.1:0-1704 GCA_964527025.1 uncultured Chthoniobacterales bacterium
GACCTGTTCGCGGACGCGGCGCATGCCTTCCAGCCCCCACGACGGGTCTTCGAAGTATTCGATCTCGAGGTCCTCCATGCGTTTGCCGGCCTTGACCGCGGTCGGCACACTCCAGACCCCATTGGGATCGATGCGCAAGCCGAAGCCGGACCCAAGACGCTCGCGGCAGAGCTGGAGCACGCGGACTTCTTCCATCGGGTCCATGACCCCGGCCTTGAGTTTCATTGATTGCACTCCAAGGGTGTCGCGGAGTTCCTCGCACCAGTCGGCGAGGTCCTCGGCGCGGGTGTCGTCGCCGCCGCCGGGACGGTCATAGCGCCAGAAGAGATAGGCAATCATGGGGACGGCGTTGCGCACCTTGCCGCCAAGGAGCTGGTGCACCGGCACGCCCGCCGCCTTGCCCTGGATATCGAGACAGGCGATTTCGAGGGCGCCGTAGAGCCGGGCATTCGAGAGGTAGTAAATCGCGCGCAGGACTTTCAGCTTGAGCGTCTCCAAGTCGAACGGATTCAGCCCAATAATGCGCGGTTTGAGTTTTTCGAGAGCGCCGCGCTGGTCACCACCACCCACCTCGCCGAGGCCGGTGATGCCCTCGTCGGTGTGAACCTCGACGATCGTGCGCAGGAAATACCCCGGGTGGACGCCGGTATTGTGCCGCAGTTGACAGGTCAGTGGAATCGCGACGGTGCGCGTTTTCAGGTCGGTTATGATCATGGGTTAATTGGATGTGGGTTGGGTGGTTGGTTCAGGCAGCCGGTCTTTGGAAAACGTGAAAATTCGTGCCGCAAGGAGGATGAGGCCGCCCAGAGCAAAAACCACGGCAAGCAAAAGCATCCCCGACTCCAGCCCGTAGATGCCTTTCATCCACCCGAGAATAACCGAGGAAAAACTGCCCGCCAAGAAAGCGCAGGCCAGCATCAGGCCGGTCGCGGTGGCACGGTAGCGCGGTTCGATCACATCGAAGAGCGCGGCAAAGAGATTCGAATCGTAAATGCCCCGGAAGAACCCGAAAAGTCCCATGGCGACATACACCGATAGCAAACTGTCGCTGAAGGCCAGCACCGCAATGAAGGGTGAGGCAGCAAGCAAACCGAAGATCTTCACATCCACCCGGATGCACCGGAAGCGCGGTGCCAGCTTATCGGAAAAGCGCGCGCCAGCCAGCACGCCAAAGAATGCAGCGGCAAAATGATACACCGTCGCGTTCAGCGCCGCCGAGGCCAGCGTGAGCCCGAATTTCTCGTGCAGAAAAGTCGGCATCCAGGTGGTGAAACCGATGTTCACAAAAACCATCCCGCCGAAGGCCACCCAGAAGAAATAGACCGTCGGTCGCCGCAGCACGTAGCCGAGGACCTCGCCCACCTTCGGATGCGCAACGGGTGCCGGGGTGGCTTCAACCGGCACGGGATTTGCATCTGCCAGCACGGGCTCTTCGCCCGCCGGCTCCTGGGTTTGCGACACTGACGTCGGCAGCACCGCATCCGCCTGGTCGTTCCGCAGCCGCAGGGCCATCACCCCGGCCCAGAGAACACCCGCCGCGCCAAAAGCGATATACGCCATCCGCCAGCCAAAGGTCTGGCCGATCCACGCTGCCAGCCAACCGCTGAGCACGATCCCTGCATACAAGGCGGTCTGGTGGATTGCCATGGCCTGCGCCCGGGTGCGCTCATGGTATTGTCCGATCAAGGCATTGGCGGACGGATA
>CAZGNH010000171.1:0-7364 GCA_964527025.1 uncultured Chthoniobacterales bacterium
ACGATCTGGAACGGCCGCCCGGCGAGCAGCGGGACGATTTTGAAAAGGATTTGGTTCACGGCGGAGGCTCCCTGGCTGCCGCCCATGATGAGCAGGGTCGGCAGGTCGGGGGCGAGTTTGAGGCGTTCGCGGGCGTCCGCGGCGGGGATTTTCGCGCCGAGGGTGCGGCGGACGGGGGTGCCGGTGACCGAGCAGTCGCGGCCGGGGAAGCGTTTGCGGGCGTCTTCGAAGCCGAGCAGGATGCGGGTGACGAAGCGGGCGGCGAGGAGGTTGGCGCGTCCGGGGATGGCATTGGATTCGTGGATGAGCGTGGGCAGTTTCTGGAAGCGCCCTGCAAGGAGCGGGGCGGTCGAGGTGAAGCCGCCCATGCCCAGCACCACCGCGGGGCGGAACTTGCGGTAGAGGGCCCCGCAGTCCCCGAGGCTCTCCCAAGAGCGGCGCACAAAGCGCACAAAGGCCGGCGACAACGCCGAAGGCATCCCGACCGACGGGAGCTTGTGCGTGCGGAATTCGTTGTTCTGCCGCAGGGCCAGATCGTCGATGGCTTTTTCCGAAACCACGAGGAGAACCTCGTGGCCCCGTGCTTTGAGCACCTCCGCCACGGCAAGCCCCGGAAACAAATGCCCGCCGGTGCCGCCGCACGCAATCACCGCCCGGAAAGACGCCGCACTCACAGCCGGCAGAAGTGGTGGGCCCGCCGCAGGGCGCGCGAGACGGCCGGCACAAACGGGTTGCCGTGGCGGTGGATGCTGACCAGCAGCCCGACCATGGTGTAGGAAATAAGCAACCCCGATCCCCCGAAGCTGATGAACGGCAGGGGCATGCCTTTGTTGGGCAGCAGCGAAGTGGCCACGCCGATGTTCACGGCCGCCTGAATGGTGATCATCATCACACACCCCGCCCCGAGCAGCATGCCAAAACGCTCGCGCGCGTTGAGAGCCACCTGCATCCCGCACAGACAAATCAGCAGAAATCCAAACACCGTGAGCAGGGTGAATTTCAGACCCAGCTCCTCGCCGATCATTGGGAAGATGAAGTCCGTGTGGGCGTACGGGAGGTAGAGCATTTTTTGGCGTCCGGCGCCGAGGCCGAGGCCGTCGATGCCCCCCGAACCGAAGGCGATGAGGGCCTGCCACTGCTGCAGACCCTCCGTGAGGCGGTATTTTTCCAAATCCAGGAATGCGGAGATCCGGCTGAGGCGCTGGGGAATATTCAGGACCACGAAGACGGCCGCCGCCATTGCCAGCACCCCGCCCGCCACCAGCCACCGGATTCCCGCCCCGGCCAGAAACATGACACACAATCCAACCACCAGAATCAACGCCGTCGAACCCATGTCCACCTCGAGCAGGATCGGCGCCACAAGCACTCCAAGCACCGACAGTGGAATGGCAAATCCCTTCCAGAACGAACCCGCCTCCTCCGCGTGCACATCATACCACCGGGCCAGAAAAAACAGCGCCGCGATCTTCGCCAGTTCGCTGGGCTGGAAGGTCGCAAAGCCCAGATTGATCCACCGGTTTGATCCGTTGATGCGCAATCCGAACGGCGGAATGAAGCACAGGATCAGCAGGGCGAACACCACCAGCATCAACACCGGCCACCACCGCCGCCACACACGATAATCCACCCAGCCGGCCACAACCGCCGCCACCACCGCAATCCCCAGCCACATACCCTGCCGCTTGAGGAAAAAGTACATGTCGCCGCGGCTCTCGAGGGCAAACGCGCCGGTGCTCGATAGCATGACCATGCCCATGCAGGTGAGCATGAACACCGTCAGCAGCAAAATGTAGATGGCTTGTCGTTGCATCGGGCGCGCTTGGCGGCCCCGCCTTCCCCGCGCTGGCTAATGGGCGGGGAGTTTGAGGATTTGTCCGATTTGGATTTTTGTGGGATCTTCGATTTGGTTGATTTCGATAAGTTTTTGGTAGCTGACGCCGAATTTGCGGGCGATCGAGTATGGGTTGTCGCCTTTTTCGACCGTGTAGGTCGCCGGGGTTGTTTGGCCGGCGGGTTGGGGCAGGGATCCGGATGTCGTGGATGGGGTGACGGCCGTGAAGTCGCCGGGATTGGCGGCTGCTTTGGCGGCGGGCGCGGGCTTTGAAGCGGTGGCAATCACACGCGCGGGAATTGGTTTGCGTGCGGCCGGTTTGGTTGATGCCTGCGGGATGCGGAGGATCTGCCCGACGCGGATGGTCGAATACGTCGTGATGGAATTTTCCTTTTCGAGTGCCTCGACGGTGGTTCCGTGGAGGGCGGCGATGCGGGTGAGCGTGTCGCCGGCGGCAACCGTGTGGGTCCGCTCCTGCCGCGCGGAGGCGGCGGTCGCGCGGGCAGGCCGTGCGTCGGCCACCGCCACCCCCTGCGCCGTCGCGGGAGCGGCGGCCGCGGCCCCCTCGTCGAGCGCCACCTGGCGCGCCTTGATCGAGTTGAAGGCAAAGACCCCCGCAACGGCGATCACATGGAGAACAAGGACAACGAACACGGCATGCGAGAAACGCATGTTCGGTTCGCTCTCCTCCTCGTAGTCCTCCATGTCGTAGTCGGCGGTCGCGGCCCGCGCGGGCAATTTCGGGGTGGATGCACGGGATTTCGGCGCGGGGCGCCGGAGGGGCATTTTGACGGTTCGTTTCGGTTTCATGGCATGGTTTTGGGTTGTGGTGTGAGCGGCGCGAGGGCGCGGACGGCTTCTTTGAAGAGCTTTCCACGTTCGGCGTAATTTGTGAACATGTCGAATGAAGAGGTGCCGGGCGAGAGGAGCACCGTGTCTCCGGGGCGGGCGGCGCGCCGCGCTTCCGCGACAGCCCCGGCGAGCGATCCGGCGGCCAGGCACGCCACGTCCGGCCACGCGGCGGCGATGCGCCCTCCCATTTCGCCGATCAAAACCGCCACACGCACTTTTTCGCGCACAAGCCCGTGCAACGGCCCGAACCCGAACCCCTTGTCCTTGCCCCCGGCAATCAAAACCACCGGCCCGCTTTCCGCAAGGAGCGCCTTCCCGAGTGCGTCGAGGTTCGTCGATTTCGAGTCGTTCACATACCGCACCCCCTCGAGCTCACGCACGAATTCGCACCGGTGCTCGGGCGGTTCCAGACCGGCCGCCACACGCGCCATCGCAGCACAGTCCGCTCCCATGGCAACACCCATCCCGAAGGCCGCCATCAAATTCTCCGCATTGTGGAGGCCCGGCAGGCGCGTCCCGGATTGGTCGAAAACGGCACGGCCCCCATGGAAAATTTCCGTTCCCCGCAGGGTGAAATCGGCCCGTGCGTCCGGTGCGGACGAAAACGAGATGACGCGCGCGTTGGGCGAGGGGGGATCCGAACGCGTGTTGATGACGGCAAAGTCGTCGGCCGTCTGGTTGTCGAAGATGCGGAGTTTGGCGGCGCGGTAGGCGGAGACCGAGCTGTAGCGGTCGAGGTGGTTGGGGCTGAAGTTGAGCCATGCAGCGACCCGCGGCCGGAAGGCACGGATGGTTTCGAGCTGAAACGAGCTGACTTCGAGCACCATCACATCGAGGCGGGTGCTGGCGGCGACAGCCTCGGCAAACGGCAGCCCGATGTTGCCGGCGGCCATCGAACGCAAACCGGCCCCTTCGAGCATGGCGGTTGCAAGGCCGGTGGTGGTTGTTTTGCCGTTGGTGCCCGTGATGGCGGCAACCGGACACCGGCACCGTGCGAAGGCCAGTTCGAGTTCCCCGATAACCGGGATCCCCTTGGCGAGGACATTGCGGACGAGGGGTGCCGAGGGATCGATGCCGGGGCTCAGGATGCACAAATCGTATGATGCGGGATCCCCGTCGGCCGCAGGTCCCAGGAGCACGTCCGCTCCCGAGGCCGCGACCTCTTCGGCGGCGCGCCGCAAATCCGGGGTGTCCGCACTCTCGCACACGGTCACGCGGACCCCCTCCCCCGCGAGCAGGGAGGCCGCCGCCCGCCCGCTGCGTCCGAGACCCAGCACAACCGCGGTTTTTGGCAGGGTGCTCATCGCAGTTTGAGAGTTGCCAGCCCCATGAGGCCGAAGATGACCGACATGATCCAGAAGCGGACGATGACCGTGTTTTCCTTCCACCCGCTCAGTTCGAAGTGGTGGTGCAGGGGCGACATTTTGATGATGCGCCGTCCGGTGAGCTTGAAACTGGCCACCTGCAGGATGACCGACAGGGCCTCGATCACAAACACCCCGCCCACAATCACCAGCAGAATCTCCTGCTTGCAGCAGATCGCCACCGCCCCAAGCATCCCGCCAATGGCCAGCGACCCCGTGTCCCCCATGAACACACGCGCCGGGTGCGCGTTCCACCAGAGAAACCCGAGGCACGCCCCGAGCAGCGCCGCACACACAACCGCCAGCTCGCCCGAAAATGCAACAAAGGGGATCTGCAAATACCCGGAGGCCACCGAGTTTCCGACCACGTAGGCAAGGGCCGCGTAGGCGGCGGCCACCGTCGCCGTGCAGCCGGTGGCCAAGCCGTCAAGACCGTCGGTCAGATTGACCGCGTTCGAGGTGCCCACGATCACCAGCAGGTAAAAGACAAACGTGAACGCCCCCATGCCCGTGATGACCGGATCTTTGAAAAACGGCACATAGAGGTTCTGCGCCATGTCCGACAGCCGCGGGTGCCACAGGAAAAAGGCCGCAAACACAAGCGCCAACACGCACTGGAGTGCAAACTTGAGCCGGCTGCTTATCCCTGCGGAATCCTTGCGGGTCACCTTCAGCCAGTCGTCGTAAAATCCGATCCCGCCGAGATACACGGCGCTGAAGAGGACCAGCCAGACGAACGGGTTGGTGGGCCGCGCCCAGAGGATCGTGCTGATCAGGATCGAGCCGATGATGAGGATGCCGCCCATGGTGGGGGTGCCCTTTTTTGCTCCGTGCAGCTCGAAGAGTTTGTGGACTTCCTCCTGGGTGCGGATCGGTTGGCCGAATTTGAGGGAGATGAGTTTGCGGATGACGATGTTGCCGAAGACGATCGAGATCAGGAAGGCGGTGGCGGCGGCGCAGACGCCCCGGAAGGTGATGTAGGAAAAGACATTGAGACCCTTGACGAGGTCGTTGTCGAAACCCAGCGCGAGGAGCCACTGCCCGAAGTTGGAGACGTAGTAGAGCATCAGAAATTGCGGATGACGGTTTCCATGTGTGCGGAGCGGCTGCCCTTGACCAGCACCAGATCCCCGGGGGCAGCAAGGGATTTGAGCAGGTCGCAGGCCGAAGACGGATCGGAAGCAGGCCGCACGTCCGCCCCGGACCGCGCGGCATCGGCCATCGGCTCCGTGCCGGGACCGACCACAATCACAAGGTCGGCAACCGCCGCCGCCGCCGCCCCGACACGCCGGTATCCCGCGGGGGCATGGCCGCCAAGCTCGCCCATGGGTCCGAGCACGGCAATTTTGCGCCCCACAGCCGGGAGGTGTCCCAGCACATCAAGCGCGGCAGCCATCGAATCGGGATTGGCGTTGTAAGTGTCGTCCAAGAAGAGGATGCCGCGGATTTCCCGGCGTTCGAGCCGGCCTGCGGCCGGGGAGGCGGAGGCAAGGCCGCGGGCGCAGGAGGCGGGCGGGATGTGGCAGGCAAGGCCGGCGGCGACGGCGAGCAGGGCATTCGAGACCGCATGGGATCCGTGCGCCGCGAGGTGCACCGGGTGGCTCTCTCCGGCAGCCTCAAGGGTGAACGAGGTGCCATCGGGGCCGACCGAGATGTCGTGGGCGCGAACCTTGGAATCCACCCCGCCGACGGTGGTGACTGCCGCCCGCGTGGACGACGCGAGAAGGGGCGCAAACGCATCTCCGGACGGGAAGATGGCGCTGCCTTCGGGAGGCAGGGCCGCAAGGAGACAGGCTTTTTCCCTTGCGATGGCCTCCCGGGAGCCGAGGAATTCGATGTGGGCGACTCCGGTGTTGGTGACGATACCGACATCCGGCCGCGCAAGAGCCGCCAGCGGGGCGATTTCTCCGGGGTGGTTCATGCCGATCTCCCAGACGAGGGCTTCATCGCGACGGGAGGCGGAAAGAATGGAAAGCGGCACGCCGAGGTGGTTGTTGAGATTGCCGGAGGTCCCCCCTGTGCGCAACGTCGTGCCAAGCACAGCCATCGTAAAATCTTTGGTGCCCGTCTTTCCATTGCTGCCGGTCACGCACACCACCCGCGCCGCGAGGCGCGACCGCCACGCGGACGCCAGCCGGCGGAGGGCCTCCGCCGCGTCGTCAACCAACAGCACCGGACACTCCGACGGAAGGCTGCGCGCGCGGGACGGGTCGTCGAGGATTGCGGCGGCCGCTCCCCGCTCGAACGCCTCTGCGGCAAAGGCATTGCCGTCGAAATTCTCCCCGCGCAGGGCGAGGTAGATGTCGCCGGGCGCCAGCGTCCGTGTGTCCTTGCACAGGCGGGTGGCGGTCGCACGGGGTTTGGCCGTCGGAACCGCCGCGCCGCACAGCACCGCAATCTCCTCAAGAGTCAGCGGGTCCATGTCTCCTCCCCGCCGGAATCGTTGAGCTCAACCTTCCGCGCTTCGATCGCCCACCGCGCGACTTTCACGTCGTCGAAGGGCACCTTCCCGTCGGCAAATTCCTGGGTGGCCTCGTGTCCCTTGCCGGCGATGAGCACGATGTCGCCGGGGCCGGCCATGTCCACAGCCCGCCCGATGGCCTCCGCCCGATCGGCAACCACTTCGTGCCGGTCGGATGTGAGGCCGGCGCGCATGTCGTCAAGGATGGCCGGCGGATCTTCCGAACGCGGATTGTCCGAAGTGAGGATGACCCAATCGGCTCCCTTCTCCGCGGCGGCGGCCATGAGCGGGCGTTTGCCGCGGTCGCGGTCGCCCCCGCACCCGACGACAACAATCACCCGGGCGGGTGCCAGCGAACGCAAGGTGCGCAGGACATTGCGCAACGCATCGTCGGTATGGGCATAGTCCACAAAAACTTGGAAACTGCGCCGCGCCGCAACCCGTTCGAGACGCCCGGGCACCTGCGGGGTCGTCGCAAGAGCCGCCACGGCCGCCCGGATCTCGACCCCCAACACCGAACACGCGGCAAGGGCCGCCAGAGCATTCGAGACATTGAATGCGCCGATGAGAGGCAGGCGCACAAGGTAGCTGCGCCCGCGCGCCCCGAGGTGGAACGTCGAGCCCGCGGGTTCCGCGCGCAGGTCGGTCGCGCGGAAATTGGCCCCGGCACCGAATCCAAAAGAAACCGTCCGGAGCTTTTTTCCGATGCGGACGGCGAGCCGGTGGCCGAAGCGGTCGTCGGCATTGATGACGGCGACACCCTTTTTCGAGGACTGGCGGGCGAGGTCTTCGAAGAGGAGTGCCTTGGCATCGAAATAGGCCTCCATGGTTTTGTGGTAGTCGAGGTGGTCCT
>CAZGNH010000172.1:0-2020 GCA_964527025.1 uncultured Chthoniobacterales bacterium
GCGACGAGGTTGTGACCGCGCGGCATGCCTTCGCCGTCTACGGGCTCATGGCCCAGCTTTTCGGGGCGCGGACCATCGAGGTTCCGGATCCCGGCTTCCGGTGCGACCTCGAGGCCATGCTCGAAGCGACCGGCCCCGCCACCCGCCAGCTCTTCATCGCAAACCCAAACAACCCGACCGGAACGATGGTTACAGGCCCGGAGATCGCCCGGTTCATGGAACGGGTGCCGCCGCATGTGCTCGTGGTCTTTGACGAGGCCTACCACGAATTTTTGGACGATCCGCCCGACGTGGTGAGCTATGTGCGGGAGGGACGCAATGTGGTGATCATGCGCACATTTTCGAAGATCCAGGGGCTTGCGGGGCTGCGGATCGGCTACGGGATTGCGCCGGGAGCGCTGGCCGCGACCCTCCAGAAAACCCGCCAGCCCTTCAATGTGAACGCGATTGCGATGGCCGGAGCCCTTGCGGGCCTCGCCGACGAGGAGCACCGGCTGCGCACCCGCGAGATCACGCGGGAGGGCCGCGATTTCCTCCAGGAGCACTTCGCGTCGGCGGACCTCGAGTTTGTTCCCAGCAGCGCAAATTTTGTTTTGGTGCGGGTGGGGGACGGGGACCGGGTTTTCCGGGACCTGCTGACCCGCGGGATCATCGTGCGGGCGATGCGTTCCTACAAACTGCCGGAGTGGATCCGGGTGTCGGTTGGCACGATGGAGGAGAACCGGCGATTTGCCGCGGCCCTCGATGAGGTGCTTGGAGGCGGCGCGCCGCCGGCGTCCCCCTAGACGGCAGCCCTCCGGACCACATGCCGCGCATTACCGAAGACACCATCCGGCGGGTCGCCGAGGCCACCGACATCGTCGAACTGATCGGTTCCTATTTCCCCCTCAAGCGCGCGGGATCGAGCTGGCGGGCGCTCTGCCCGTTTCACAACGAAAAGACGCCTTCTTTCCACGTAAGTCCTTCCCGGCAGAGCTACCATTGCTTCGGGTGCGGGGCGGGCGGAACCGTTTTCCGTTTTGTAATGGAATACGAGCATGTGGAATTCGTGGAGGCGGTCCGGCGGCTGGCATCCCGTGCGGGGGTGCCGGTGATCGAGGAGGCGGGGGGCGGAGAGGACGACCGGGCGCGGGACGTGCGCAAGCGGCTGCTTTCCATCCATGCGGAGGCGGCGGCATGGTTCCACCAACACCTCCTCAAGGAGCCGGGGGCGGAGGCCGCCCGTGCCTACCTCGCATCCCGCGGCCTCGGAGAGGCCACAGTCCGGCAGTGGCAGATCGGCTACGCACCCGATTCCTGGGATGCCCTGACCGGCCACCTGCGCGCAAAAGGCTTCACCGATGCCGAACTTCTCCAAAGCGGACTGGCGACAGCCAAGGAGGACTCCCGCCCCGCCCGCCACATCTACGCGCGCTTCCGCGACCGCGTCATGTTCCCCGTGTGCAACGACTACGGCGAGGTCGTCGCCTTCAGCGGGCGCGTCCTCGATCCGGCCGCCAAAGCCGCCAAATACGTCAATTCGCCCGAGACGCCGATCTTCTCCAAAGGGCGCATCCTCTTCGGGTTGGACAAGACCAAGCGGGCCCTCATCGGGTCGAAGAAGGCGATCGTGTGCGAAGGGCAGATCGATTTGATCAGCGCCTTCGATGCGGGGGTGGCCAATGTGATCGCCCCGCAGGGGACGGCGTTCACACCGGACCAGGCGCGGCTGCTGTCGCGGTTTGTCGAGACGGTGGTGTTGTGTTTCGATTCCGACGCTGCGGGGAGGCAGGCCGTTTCGCGGTCCCTGCCTGCGCTGCTCGAGTGCGGACTGTCGGTGCGCGTGGCGCGTCTGCCCGAGGGGCAGGATCCCGACTCCCTCATCCGCTCACAGGGCCCGGCGGCATTCCTCGACATCGTCGAATCGGCGCCGGATTTTTTCGATCATGCGGTCGCGCGTCTGGTGGAGTCGGGGGGTGCCGGCGACCCGACGCGGGTGGCCGCCGCGGCGGCGGAGCTGGCGGCCGGCGGGGCGAGGGTC
>CAZGNH010000173.1:0-4087 GCA_964527025.1 uncultured Chthoniobacterales bacterium
TCCGGACTATGCCGCCCGGGCTCTCGCCAAATTCCAAAGCGACCTCCAAAAGGGGCGCTTCCTGTTGGCTCCACTCGGACAGGATATAAAAATCCGGGCCGCGGAAGCAGCCCGGGCCGCCCTCCGAAATGATCCCCCCATGATCCTTCGCACTCTCGACGGTATTCATATCGCCACAGTCCTCCAACTGCATTCCGCCGAACTCATTACCGCCGACAAGCGTATGGCCGATGCCGCGAGAACTCTCGGCATTCGCGTGCAGGAATTCCGCTCGATTTCAAAACCATGCCCCTGATTCCCCGCCTTTTCTTCCTGACGCTGCACCGGTGGCGCTGGACTTCGCGGGCGTGATTTGGTTTGCTCGTTGAATCACGCGTGCGGTCCGCCCCGCCCAAACCCCATGGAGCCAATCCTCAGTTGCCAAGACGTCTCCTGCACCCGTGAAAATTGGCGTTCGGGATGTGCGTCGCGCATTGACGGCGTGAGTGTCGGGTTTGCTTCCGGCCGGCTTTGCGGTGTGACCGGCCCGGACGGCTGCGGCAAGGGACTTCTCCTCAACATCCTCGGCCTGATGGAGGTGCCCGACCGGGGATGCGTGCGCGCCGTCGGGCATTCCTCCACTCACCTCGGGGAGGACGGATGCATCCGCCTTCGCAACGAAGCCTTCGGGTTTGTCTTCTCCCAGACGGCTCTTCTGCCGGCGCTCTCGCTCGCCGAAAATGTCGCCATGCCCCTCTTCCGCATCCGCGGCGAGGATCCCATCCCCGCCCGCGACCAAACCCTCGAAGCCCTCGCATTCTGCGGCTGCGCCCACCTCGCCGAGGAACCCGCCGGAGACCTCGACCCCGAAGCCGCATCACGCGCCGCCCTCGCCCGCGCCATCGTCCACCGCCCCCGCATCCTCATCGCCATCTCCCCGAAAGCCCCCGAATCCCTCCTTCCTCTCGCACGCAAAGCCGCCGACCATCTCGGCCTCTGCGTCCTCTGGGCCGGCGAACCCGCCCCCATCCGCCGCTCCGCCCACCGAATCCTCGAAATGCACGAAGGCCGCATCACCAACGACATCAGCTTCGCGTGATGACCTCAAAAACTCCTCAAATCTGGAATTTGGAAAAAATGCAAATCTTTTTTGGGGGTAGGACAGAAATTGACCTGGTGACTGTGCGCATGTTTTTCGCGACAACCGATCATGTCCACAATTTTTCCACCCGACAACCCCATGGCAACGCTTCCCTCCGGAGTCCCTTCGCTCCTTGATTGCTGGGCCAAGACCGATGAAGCGGGCCGTCCGGCTCTCCCCGTTTTGGACCATTGTCGCAACGTCGGCTGGGTCTTTCGTGAGTTCGAGTTCTTGATGCCTGCGATCACCCGGCACCTGGTTCCTTCCGGCGGCAACGCCTTGTGTGCTCTCCACGACATTGGAAAGGTTTCTCCTGGATTCCTCTTGAAGTCTCCTGTCTGGCGTGCCCGATGGCAGGAGCCTCTCGCGCTGCATGCGGAAGGGTGGGAAACCCGCCATGCGTGGACCAGCCAAAAAGTTGTCGCAGAAACCTACCGAAAGCCGCCCAGGTGGCTGATGGCGCTGGGGGGCCACCATGGCTGCTACACATGCAGTGAGGCGAGGCCGGTGGCAGCGATTTTTTCGAAGTCGATTGGTGGCGGCCGGATTGCCGCGCTTCGGGACGAATTGTTTTCGGTTTTGTGCGATGAGTTCGGGCCGCCGCCGCCTGAGGAGGAGGTCGAAAAGGGAGCCCGCCTTCATTGGTTCACCGGGCTCATGATTTTCTGCGACTGGCTTGGGTCAAACGCAACGTGGTTTCCTTTGGGGGGCGCGCCAGCCGATGCCGGAACCGCCGCCCGCCGTGCCATCGAGGACACCGGCGTGCATCGAAAGGAGATCAAGAGCGGTTTGAGTTTCCCCGACTGTTTTGGATTCGATCGCCCGCGTCCTCTTCAAGATGCGCTCATTGCCGCGATGGATGCACCGGGCCTCTACATCGTCGAGGCACCCATGGGCGACGGTAAAACGGAAGCGGCACTGGCCGGTGCTTACCGGCGGTGGACGGAGGGTGGCGAGCGCGGTCTCTACTTCGCGTTGCCCACCCAACTGACCAGCGGGCGCATTCACGAGCGGGTGCACGATTTTCTCCGGCACATCGTTGCGGAGCCCGCCGCGTTCGCTCTCGTTCATGGCGATGCGTGGTTGAGCGAAAACCGTGTGCAGCCACTCGAACCGAACTCACCCGGCGGAGAAGGCGGAGCAGAGATCGAGAACGCCCTCGAAGCGAACCGCTGGTTTTCCGACACGCGGCGCACCATGCTCGCGCCGTTCGGGGTCGGCACGATTGATCAGGTGCTCATGGCGGTCATAGCCGCGAAATTCTCCGCACTTCGGATGTTCGGGCTGGGCGGAAAGGTCGTGGTTATAGACGAAGTCCACTCTTACGATCCGTTCACCTCGGCAATCGTGGACCGCCTCGTGAAATGGCTTCTCGAATTGGGCGGGTCAGTCGTCATCCTGTCCGCCACACTCACCGCCGCTCGCCGCGCCTCGTTGGTCGCTGCCGCCGGTGCTAACGAGGCTGCGCCGACTGATGCCTACCCGTTGATCACCAAAGTGGCGGCAGGAGCCGCTTCTGCCGTCCACGTCGGGGTGCCGTGTGGTTCCGCCCGCGTGACGCGGGTCGGGGTGGCTTTGCGTGCTGCGGATGACGAGGGTTGGTCCGCCGAAGTGGCTGCCGCTGCCAATGCCGGAGCCTGCGTGCTCGTCGTCCGCAACACGGTTGATCTCGCCCGCGAGTCCTACCGCGCTCTCAAGGGGAAATGCCGTGACACCGGCGTCGTCTTCGGACTCGTCCACAGCCGGTTCACCCAACATGACCGGCTCGACAACGAATCGCGCTGGATGAACCTGCTGGGCAAAAACGATGCCTGCCGCCCAAAGAAGGGTGCAATTCTCGTGGGGACACAGGTGCTCGAACAATCGGTTGATATCGACGCGGATTTGCTTGTGACCGACCTTGCGCCGACCGACCTCATCCTCCAGCGGATCGGTCGCCTCCACCGTCACCCGCGCCTGCGCCCGGCAGGCTTCGGGTCGCCCCGCTGCATCATCCTCCGCCCGGCGGTGGATTGGGACGCGGACATGGCAACCATCCTGGAACACCTCAAACCTCACCGCTTCATCTACCCGCCCGCCAGCCTCTACATGTCGGAGCGCGTCTGGCGCGGACGCCCCGAGGTCGGACTCCCCCTCCAAATCCGCGAGCTGATCGAGGCGGCCCACAATGTCATTCCCGGCGATTTGCCGGAGACCATTCGCAGCCTGCACGGGAAGCAGATGGCCGATGTGGAACACATGCGGCGTGCGGCGGAGGCGGGCGGGGTTTTCAAGGCGCTGGCTTTGGATGATATCGAGGGTGCGCAGACCCGCTGGCGCATGCAACCATCCGCGCACCTCGTCGTGCTTGCGTCAAAGCCGGAGCAGCAAAACGGGCGTGTGACGCTCGCTTTCCCAGACGGCCGACGCATCGCATTCGAGCCCGGTCGCTTCGATTTTCCGCTTGCCCATGCCCTCCATCTCCACTCCATCCGCCTCCCGCGCTACCTTGTGCGGGACCTCCTGCATGCCGCAGACCGGCCTGCATGGGCCGCCCTGCATCTCCCCGATGGTGCCCTCGCCGTCCTTGACGACACGGGCAATCTCACTCCATGGCCGGAACTCGACATCCCATACTTGTTCCAATACCATCCCGAAGCTGGTCTCGCACACACCCGCAACGATGCCGTCCCCGCAACTTTCGAACACGATGATGAATCATGGTTTTGAACATCCTCCCGCCCGCCTCTCTCCCCATATGAACCCATTCAACCTCGTCACCAGCGACTGGATTCCGGTCCGTATGGCCGATGGCACCTCCCGCCTCGCAAGTCTCGATGCCGCCTTCCGCCATGGGCACGAGATCGCCGACCTTGATTGCGCCCCGCACGAGCGCATCTCGCTGATGCGCCTGCTCGTCTGCATCACCCACGCCGCCCTCGGTGCCCCGGATTCTCCAGAGGACTGGGGCGACTTTGGCGATGAACT
>CAZGNH010000174.1:0-6788 GCA_964527025.1 uncultured Chthoniobacterales bacterium
TGCCTCCATAATGGAAAAGTCCTTTGTCGACGTATCGTCTATCTTAATTATTTGGTCTCCCGCGCAACACACCGCCAGCACCAGCGCCGCCAGCACAGCCTTCATTGCTCCTCCTCCATCAAACCGCCCGCCACCGCAACAGGCTCCCTGCCCGTTGAAGCCCGCCACCGGTTGGCCTCGCGCAAGGAATAGATGCACCCGCAATATTGCTGACGGTAAAAACCCTCGCAGCGGCAGATTTCCACGGCCCGCGCCGACCCTCCCCCCTTGCGCCAGTTGCACGCCCAGTAGGCGAGACCCGGGTGGCGTGCGGCGGCCCGCTCCCCGGCCGCATTGACATGCGCAATGTCTTTGCAACGCGCGATCCCCAGACTCGTGGCAAAGGCGTCGAATCCATGCCCGCCGGCATAGTGCGCCGCACGCTCAAGACGGACATCGAAACACACCGCGCAGCGCGCACCGCGCTCGGGCTCGTCCTCGAGACCGGCCACCCTCTCGAACCACCGCCCCGCATCATACTCCTCCTCAATTACGGGAATCCCCATCGTGCGCGCAAACCGGACAACCTCGCGCTTGCGCATCTCATACTCGCCGCGCGGGTGGATGTTCGGATTATAACAAAACACCGTCAACCGCGCCCCGCTCGAATGGATGGCCCGCATAACCTCCGCCGAACACGGGGCGCAGCAACTGTGCAGCAACACGCGCGGGGACCCGCCGGGAACCGGCGGAACGCCGGATGATTCGCCGCCGGCGCTCACCTCTTGAAAACGATCATTTCCGCATCGATGCCGGTCAGCATCCATGTGGCGGGGGAAGTGTAGCCGGGACGGAAATCGGGAATCCATTGCGTGCCGCCATAGCAGGTTCCCTTCTTGGTCCGGTAAACCGGACCCGGCAGGGGAATCCATGTGAACCGTGGCGGAACCGTCACAATTTCAAGCTGCCGCCGGGAGGTCGTCTCCCGCAGGATGACGGCATCGGCACCGTTGGCACGCGCATTGTACAGGATGCTCTCGCGCAAAAACCGCCACCCACGCCCGGTGGAAAATGCCAGCCGCCCGATCACCTCGTGCGGACGGTCCGGCGCCCTGCCCAGAATCGGGATCACGGCATCCCGGGGCTTCGGCGGATAAAAATGCGTCGTGTAGGGCAAATAAAAAATGGCTGTCGAAGCCGGTGTCTCGCACCCGGAAAAAGCCGCCGCCCCAAGCAAACACACAACCGCAAATACACGGGATACCCGCCCCACCCCGCCAGCCCGTGAATGCTCCTGCGCCATGTCGTCCCCACACTTAGCGCACACCCGCACCAAAAAATCAAACCCACAGTCGTCCCGGCTCCGGACCCTTTTGCCCCCCATGCCCGCACACAACCGTGCGTGCGGCACGCCCCGCCCCATGCTTTCCAATCCCATGGCACCGCCACCGGGCGGACAAGACCCGGGATAAAAAACACTTCGCTCCTCCGGAATGTCTTGCATTAATATTCGAATTTTCGAATATTGGATCCATGGTCTTGACGGAACCACGGGCATGGAGGGAGCAGGCGGATTTGCTGCGCGGGCTTGCGCATCCCGTCCGGCTTGCCCTGCTCGGGAAGCTGCATTCCGGTCCCATGTGTGTCTCGGACATCCGGGATCTGCTGGAGGTCCGGCAGGCGAATCTCTCGCAGCACCTTGCGGTGCTGCGGGCGGCGGGACTTGTGGACTGCCACGAGAGCGGCAACCTGCGCTGTTATTACATTTTGCGTCCACGTCTGGTGACCGGGGTTCTGCGGCTTTTGGCGGCCCCCGGACCGGTCCGCCGCCTCGGGGCGACCGCCGTGCGCCGGGCGGCGCAAGCCCGTCGTGCGGCCACCTCCAAGCGGAACACCCGCGCAAAGCCATGAATGGAGCGGAAATCATCGTTCAAAGTCTCGGAGAACTCGGGGTGCGTCATGTCTTCGGGTACACCGGGGCGGCGATCCTGCCCGTGATGGACGAGTTGGGACGAAGCACGATCCAGATTGTGGTCACTGCGAACGAGCAGGCGGCGGCCTTCGGTGCCGCCGGGTATTCGCGATCAAGCGACCGGGTGGGGGTTGCCATCGTCACCTCGGGTCCGGCCATCACGAACACGCTGACCGCCGTGGCCGATTCCTATGCGGACAGCATACCGTTGCTGGTGATCGCGGGGCAGGTTCCGGAGAACAAGATCGGCACGGATTCCTTCCAGCACATCGATGTGAAGTCGGTGTTCGGGCCGACGGCCAAGCGGGTCGTTTCCGTCAACAGCATCGACAATCTGGGGGAGGTGATCGTGGATTCCCACGATTTTGCACGATCCGGGAAGCCGGGACCTGTTGTGATCGATCTTCCGATCAATTTGCAGAAGCAGAACAGGCATTCCGCGGGTCCGGGTTCCTGCGCGGGAATTTATGAAGACGAATGCCATTTGTCCGACGGCCAGTGCCGGCGCTTTTTCGACCTGCTGTGCGCCTCCCGGCGTCCGCTTTTGTATTTTGGCGGGGGGCTCAATTCAGCACGGGGAAGCGCGGCCATGCGCCGGTTCAATGCGCGCTTTGGGATCCCGTCGGTCAACACGCTGATGGCCAAGGGTGTTCTGGACGAGAACGAGCCGGCCGCATTGGGCCTGCTGGGGATGTTCGGCACCCCGTATGCCAATAAAATCATCCAGGATAACGACTTTTTCTTCGCCATCGGGGTGCGCTGGGATGACCGCGTGGCAGAGAAAGTCGGTTTCGCCATCGATGCAAAAATTGCCTACATCGACATCAACCCGCGGAAAATGCACCAGATCCGCCGCGAGCGCAGTCCGGAATTCACCTTTCTGGGTGATGCGCCGGCGGCGCTCGACGACCTGCTGGAGTATGCCGGGTGCCACGCGATTGCCCTGTCCATCGACGGGTGGCGCGACCATGCCATGGAAGTCAAGCGCTCATGGCCGTTGAATTACCGGCGGGATGGTGAGGCCATCCAGCAGGCGGAGGTGATGGATTTGCTCAATGCGCGGATGGCCGGGGACATGATTTTCACCACCGGCGTCGGCAACCACCAGCTTCTCGCGGCCCAGTATTTGCGAATGCGGGAGCCCCGGCGCTTCCTCACCTCGGGCAGTTTTGGAACGATGGGATTTGGCGTGCCGGCCGCCATCGGCGCATGGCACGCAAATCCGGATGCGCGGGTGGTGGCCATCGACGGCGACGGGAGTTTCCGCATGAACCTGGGCGAAATCCACACGGTCGGCACGCTGGGCATTCCGGTGAAAATCCTCCTGCTCAACAACCACAGCGACGGCATGGTGTGGAACCTCGAAAACGTGGCCTGCGAAGGGAGGCACTCCGCCACCGTGCGCCCCAAGGACGTCGATTTCGCAAAGATGGCACGCCTCTGCCACTTCCCCTTCGCGGAACGCGCCACCGACCGGAAACTCCTCGCCGGCCTTCTGGACCAATTTCTCGCCTCAAAGGGTCCCGCCATGCTCGAAGTCATCACCGATCCCGACGAGGCGTTGTATCCGGTCGTGCGCCCGGGCGCATCCTACGCCGAGATGGATCTCGGCCCGTACATCCGGGAACAGAAGCCCTGATGGCCTGACCTCGTCGGCGTCCCTCCACCGCAGGCCGGGTCCCACCACCACCCCAAAAAAACTCCGAAAAACCGCTTGCGTTCTCCGCGTGCGGCATTTACTGTTTCCCTTCGCGCTCAAAAAAACGCGCCGTAGGTCCTGGGGCGGATGTCTTCGACAGCCGCCGGAAGCGCCCAGGGAAACCCGGAGCAAAACCCGCTATATCAATGCCTGCAAGACTCGGTCGGTTCGAAATGCCCAAATCCCTCGCCAAGGAGGAGTCGTCGGAAACCTACGCTAAATTCATCGCCGAGCCATTCGAGGCCGGATACGGCCACACGGTGGGCAACGCCCTGCGCCGCGTCCTTCTCTCGTCCCTTGAAGGCGCCGCCATCACCAGTGTCCAAATCGAAGGGGCCCCCCACGAATTCACCAGCCTGCCCCATGTGGTTGAAGACGTCGTCGATATCATCCTAAACCTCAAAAAAATCAAATTCAAGGCACCCGACCACGAAGTGCGCACGGCGACCATTGCGGTGAACAAGGAGGGGGCTGTGACTGCCGCCGACATCCAGCTTTCCCCCGGCGTCGAAGTCGTCAACCCGGACCAGCATATCTGCACCCTCGATAAAAAAGTCAAATTCGAGGCCACTCTCGAAATCAAGGTCGGGCGTGGATTCGCCACCGGCGATGAGAACAAATCGGCCGAGCAGCCGATCGGGGTCATTGCCATCGATTCGATCTTTTCGCCCGTGACCCGTGTGAAGTATGCGGTCGAAAACACGCGCGTGGGCCAGCGGACCGACTACGACAAACTCCTTCTGGAGGTCTGGACCGACGGGCGTTTGAATCCCGACGATGCCCTCCTCCAGGCCTCGGCCATCCTGCGCCACCACCTCGATGTCTTCGTCGGCTACGACGACGAACAGGTCGAATTTGACGAAACGCCGGAGGAGGTCAGCCAGGAAAACACCCGCCTGCGGAAGCTGCTCAACATGAGCGTCAATGAAATCGAGCTCTCGGTGCGCGCGGCCAACTGCCTCAACAACGCCAATATCACAAGCGTCGGCCAGCTCGCCATGAAGACCGAGGCCGAAATGCTCAAATACCGCAATTTCGGCAAGAAGTCGCTCAACGAAATCAAAGACAAACTCCAGCACCTCAATCTGGGCCTCGGCATGAAATTCGAACCCGGAATGGTTGACCTGCCGCCCGAGCCCGAGAAGGAAGAGGGGGCTGCCGCGGAGGAGACGGCAAAGGACGCTGAAAAAGAACCGTCCAAGGAAACCGCCAAGGCATCGTCCAAGGCTCCCGCCAAGCCAACGTCCAAATAACACGCCGCCATGCGCCACCGGAAAAAAACCGTCAAACTCGGGAGGACCGCCGAGCACCGCAACGCACTCCTCGCCAACCAAACGTGCAGCCTCATTGAGCACGGGCGCATCAAAACCACGCTCGCCAAGGCCAAGGCCGTCAAGCCCCTTGCCGATAAAATGATCACCCTCGCCAAGCGCGACACCCTGCACGCGCGGCGCCGCGCCCTGGCCCTCCTCCACAACAACAGCCAGCGCACCGCCATGGCCGTCCAAAAGCTCTTTGCCGAAATCGGTCCGCGCAGCGCGACGCGCAACGGCGGCTACACGCGCATCGTCAAGCTCGGTCCCCGCACAAGCGATTCCGCGCAGATGGCATTCATCGAGTGGGTGGATCTTGTCGTGACCGAAGAGGCCGCGGAAGCACCGGCAGCCAAAACGGACAAAAAAACCGCCCCGAAGAAGCCCGCGAAATCCCCTGCCCCCGTGGAGGAGGCCAAAGCCTCCCAAAAGTAGGGGGCGGGAGTCTCAGGTTTTTTCCGACACCGAGCGGGTGCAGCGCACGCCGACCGACTCGGTTTGCTCAAGGATGAATTTGCGAACGGTGACGCATGTTTCCAGCGCGCCGAATTCCCGGAGAATTGTGGCGGCGAGGTCGGCGGCGAGGGATTCGATGAGACGGCGCGGGCGGTCGGCGGCGGTTTGGGCGAGGCGTGAGCAGACGGCGTCGTAGTCGATGGTGGCGGCGATATCGTCACCGAGGGATTCGAAGCCGGCGCGGGGCCGGATGGACACATCGACCAAAAGGCGCTGTGGGCTGGCAAGTTCGTGGTCGGGCACGCCGACGCGGCACCAGATTTCCAGTCCTTGGATGAGGATTTCGTCGAGGGGTTCCCGTGTGCTCATGGCGTGTCAGGCTCAGGATGCCATGTCCGGTGCCGGGCGTGCGAGTCGAAAACCCTTGTCTTTGGTCTTTGCCTCGGGAGCAACCGGTGCATAGAGTGCCTTCCTTCCTCGGATATGAGAGCCATTCTTACGGAGATCATCGGCACGTTTTTTCTGGTACTGACCGTGGTCTTTTGTGTGACCGGTCCGGGAGCGGGGCCTTTTGCGCCGTTGGCGGTCGGGGGGGTGTTGGCGGCGATGATGTATGCCGGGGCTCCGGTTTCCGGGGGGCATTTCAATCCGGCGGTGAGTGTGGCGGCGTTTTTGCGCGGGTCGCTTCCGGGCCGGATGCTGTTGCCCTATTGGGTGGGGCAGATGTTTGGCGCGTTGCTTGCGGCCGGGGCGGTTTTTGCGATCAAGGGTGGTGTTTCCTCGCAACCAATGGTCCCGGCCGATATGCCCGCACTCTACGCGGAATTCTTTTTCACCTTCGCGCTGTGCCATGTCTTTCTCCACACAACCACCGTCCGGGCCACCGAAGGCAACGCGTATTACGGTGCCGCAATCGGACTTGTGTTTGCCGCGGGAATTTTCGCCGTGGGGGGGATTTCCGGTGGACTCTTCAACCCCGCGATCGCCCTCGGCCTCTGCGGACTCAATCTCCTCTCCTTCGAATCCCTCTGGATTTACCTTGCTGCCGGCTCCGCGGCCGCCGTCATGGCCGCCGGCATCTTCCGCCTCATCCATGGAAGAGACTGACCCATCAACTCCAAAACAAGCCATGAAGAAATCCCCTCCTCCCGTCTATATCGGAACCGACAGCGGGGCCACCACATCGAAAACCGGCGGTGTCTACGCCGATGGATCCATCATCACCGAACACCTGCGCCAGAGCTCGACCAACACGCGCGCTGGCACCGGCGCCGTCGTGCGCGGGTGGGTTGACGGCATCGAGGGGTTCCTGGCCGACAACGGGCTTGCGTGGGAGCAGGTGCACGGAGTTGGTCTTGCCATCCCGGGG
>CAZGNH010000175.1:0-1907 GCA_964527025.1 uncultured Chthoniobacterales bacterium
GTAATCGTAATCTTCTCGGCATCATTCGATTACGATTAGGATTACGATTAAGATTAGGAGTGAGATCACGCCCGAATCCGTCTTAAGTTAGTGCCATTCTGGTCAGTCGGGGTTGACGGGGGGGCGCGCAAAGATCCACAGGAGTGCGGAGCGCACCGCGGCGGTGGCGCGCGCGCGGAAGTCGGCAAGGGAGGCGGTTGCCACGGATAATTCAATGGCTTTGGACCAGGCGATCGAGGGGCGTTCGATGGCAGTCCACGAGAGAGCGGCGAGAGCCACCGCGCACGCAGGCAACGCCCGGCCTTCGGGAATCAGCCTCCCACCGCGGGCGCGCATGGAAAGGGCGATCAGCCCCCCCACTGCAAAGGCATCGAGAGACCCCGGCAGCAGCATCCACCGGAACATCTCAGGCGCGCCCGCCTGGATGCACACCACCCGGAAGAGAACCGCACAGAGAGCAACCAGCAGGATCGTCATGCCCAGACGCCGGGCGGGCACAAGAAGCAGAAGAGGCCAGAGGAGATAAAATTGCTCCTGCTTGGCCAGCGACCACAAATGTGAAATGCTGCCCGCCCATTCGCCGCTCAAACCCATCTGGATGTTTGAAAGAAACAACGCATGCCACCAAAACCCCTCGCGGTATTCGGCAAGCCCGAGGACCAAACCCGCCCCGAGCATGAGATACATGGCCGGCGCCAGACGTGCGATCCGCTTCAAGTGATACCCAAATCTTCGGGCCCGGACGGAGCCCCGTCCTCCCCGAATTGCAGGCACGCCGGGGCTTTACACGGGGCCCGCGGCATGCCACATTTTTCCGCATGTCGATTCTGATTGGATTTTTGTTGGTCGTTCACGTGCTGGTCTGCCTGCTGATGGTGGGGTCGGTTTTGATGCAGCTTCCGCGGAGCGAGGGCCTCGGCGCAGCCTTCGGGGGCGGCGTCACGGAAAATGTTTTTGGAGCCCAAACGACCAATGTGCTCGCCAAGCTGACCGTCTGGCTCGGGATCGCCTTCTTTGTCGTCACTCTCGCGCTCGCCATGGCCTACACCCACAACCAGCCGACAGGCACGGCACTCGAAAAGGAACTCCTTGCAACCCCTCCACCCGCGGAAGCATCCGATTTGTTCTCCGGCCCGGAAGCGGAGCCTGTCGCCCCCACCCCTGCGACTGTGAAAGAGACGGCCGAAGAGGCTGCCGGATTGGAAACGCCGGCGCCGGCGGAAAATTCTGCGCCGTCCGAAGCCGCCGCGCCCTCCGCAGAGGAGGCGCAAACTCCCTGATTCAAAGGCTCTGGGCGACCACTTGAAAACAACCCGCACGATCGGGCAAACGCGCGCCCTGCTCGGTGCCATGGGCAAGCCTCTTGTGCTTGTGCCCACGATGGGTGCGCTCCACGAGGGGCACGCCGCGCTCATCCGCCGCGCCCGGCGCGAGGCCGGTTCCACGGGCTCCGTCGCCGTCTCGATATTTGTGAACCCGACCCAGTTCGGACCGTCGGAAGATTTTTCCTCCTACCCGCGGACCCTTGCCCGTGATGTGGCCCTTTGCCGGTCTCTGGGCGTGGATCTGGTGTTTGTTCCGTCCCCTGCCCGCATGTATGCCCCCGATGCCAGCACGCATGTCGTGGAAACATGTCTGTCTCTTCCCCTCTGCGGGCGTTCACGTCCGGGACATTTCCGGGGCGTCTGTACGGTCGTCCTCAAACTCTTCAATGTTTTCCGTCCCGACGCGGCCGTCTTCGGCGAAAAGGACTGGCAGCAACTGGCCGTGATCCGGCGCATGGTGCGCGACCTTGATGTCCCTGTCCGCATCGCCGCATGCCCCACCCACCGGCAGCACGACGGCCTGGCCACAAGCTCCCGCAATGCCCGCCTGTCTCCCGCCGAACGCGCCGCCGCACCCGCCAT
>CAZGNH010000176.1:0-1784 GCA_964527025.1 uncultured Chthoniobacterales bacterium
GTCGAAGTCGCGACGCTTGACCAAAAACTCAAAAATATGGGAGAAAACTCCGCACTCGAATTCAACCAACGCCTGCTTCAAATGCTCAGCGAACGACGCATCCGATAAATGGGCCTCCTCTCCAAAAAACCAACCAAAGACGAAACGGTCCGCTGCGAGAAAGAAATCGTGGTGCAGAACCGCAACGGTCTCCACGCCCGCCCGGCGGCCATGTTCGTCAAAATTTCCAGCCGCTACCGGTCGGAGGTCTGGGTCGAAAAGGACGGCGAGCGCGTCAACGGCAAAAGCATCATGGGACTGATGATGCTGGCTGCGGGCAAGGGATCTTCTCTCAACGTGATCGCCGAGGGGCAGGATGCCGACAAGGTGATCGCCGAGCTTTCGGATCTGGTCGAGTCGCGGTTCGGCGAGGATTGATCCGCCCTTCGGCAAGGAGATGGCCGTGGAAGCCGCAGCACAGATTCCTGAACCCGCGTCCCTCCTGTTCCACTGCGGCTGACTCTTCTGCGGTTTTTTTTGGATGACCCATTACCTCGACAACAACGCGACCACGCAGGTGGATCCCGCCGTCCTCGAAGCCATGCTCCCATGGCTGGTTGAGGAATGCGGGAACCCCTCGAGCGCCCACGGTCCCGGACGCCGTGCGGCGTCCGCCATTGCCCGTGCCCGCGAGGCGGTCGCGGCACTGGCAGGACGCTCCCCCGAAGAAATCCTCTTCACAAGCTGTGGCACCGAATCGATCACAACCGCCATCCTCGCCTGCGCCGCCCGGGATCCCGACCGGCACCACATCGTCACAACTCGCGTCGAACACAGCGCCACCCTCAAACTCTGCGACGCCCTCGCGCGCCGCGGTTACGAAATCCCCCGCCTGCCGGTCGATCCCGGCGGCCTCCTCGACCCGCAACGCGTCCTCGAGGCCATCCGCGACGACACGGCCCTCGTTTCGATCCTCCTCGCCAACAACGAAACCGGGGTCCTCTTCCCCGCAGCCGAAATCGCCGCACTGGCCGCGGAAAAAAATGTTCCGGTGCATGTGGACGCCGTCCAGGCGGGTGCCAAAATTCCCGTCGATCTCGCAGAGGCCCGTTTTGTGTCTCTTTCCGGGCACAAGCTTTATTGTCCGAAGGGGGTGGGGGCGCTGGTGGTCGACCGCCGGGTGCGCTTCGAGCCGGTTCTGCGGGGCAGCCAGGAGTCCGGGCGGCGCGGTGGCACGGAGAATGTCGCCTCGATCGTCGCCTTCGGTAAGGCGGCCGAACTGGCCCTCGCCGCGCTCGATGAGGAACCCGCCCGCATCCGCGCCCTCCGCGACCGCTTCGAATCCTCCCTCCTGGCCGGTGTCCCCGGATGCAGCCTCAACGGCAACCCCTCCGCCCGCCTCCCGAACACCTCAAACCTCGCCTTCGACGGCATCGAAAGCGAGGCCGCCCTCATTCTGCTCGATGAACAGGGAATTTGTTGCTCGGCCGGTTCGGCCTGCACGACAGGTTCCGTGCACCCCTCCCACGTGCTCCTCGCAATGGGGTGTTCGCGCGAGCGCGCCACCTCAAGCCTGCGCTTTTCGTTCGGGCGCTTCAATACCGACGCGGACGTGGAGGCCGCGTGCCGGATCCTCCCCGGTGTGATCGACAAACTCCGCAACATGCGCGCCACCGGCCCGGTCGCCTTTTCCGCCGGACGCGGATAAAGGACGCGGCTAGAGCCTGTTATGCACTTTGGCGGGCATTTGCAGGAGAGGATTTTGGCGATTCTCAAGGCACGAGCGAAGCGCCTGTGTGTAAATC
>CAZGNH010000177.1:0-2782 GCA_964527025.1 uncultured Chthoniobacterales bacterium
CACCTCCTGCGCCTGCTCATCGGTCCCGACCACCGCCGGTTGCTGCCCGGATCCGCCCTCTTGGGCGCCGCACTGCTTCTGGCCGCAGACACTGTCGCGCGCACCGTCGTGGCCCCCGCCGAAATGCCCATCGGCATCATCACCGCCGCCGTCGGAGCACCGTTTTTTCTCGCGCTTCTCCGGCAGCAAAAACGCAGGATCGGTTGGATGTGAGCGCCCCGCCCGTGATCCGCACCGAAAACCTCGGCTTCCGCATCGCCGGCAAGACGCTCCTCGAGGGC
This sequence comes from uncultured Chthoniobacterales bacterium, assembly GCA_964527025.1. GTDB lineage: Bacteria > Verrucomicrobiota > Verrucomicrobiia > Chthoniobacterales > Terrimicrobiaceae > CAZGNH01. The sequence goes on from CAZGNH010000177.1 coordinate 282, forward strand.
GTCTCCTTCTCCCTCCATACCGGGGAGATCCTCGCCGTGATCGGCCCCAACGGCGCAGGGAAATCCACCCTGCTCAAATGCCTTGCCGGGGAACTTACTCCCCCCGCCGGCGCAATCCTCGCGCACGGCCACCCGCTCGATCCTGCCCGCCAAAGCGCCGCCGCCAGATGGCGCGCCGTCCTGCCCCAGGCCAACCGGATTCCCTTCGCCTTCACCACCCGCGAAATCGTCCTGCTCGGGCGCTCCCCCCACATCCCCGGACGCGAATCCCCGCGCGATCTGGAGATCGTCGGCGAGGCCCTCGCCGCCACCGACGCAACCCACCTCGCCGAACGGTCGGTCCAAACACTCAGCGGAGGCGAACTCCAGCGGGTACACATGGCCCGGGTGATCGCCCAAATCTGGGAGGCCGATCCCGCCCGCGGCCGCCTCCTTCTTCTTGACGAACCCACCGCGGCCCTCGACCTCAAGCACCAGCACGCCCTCCTGCGCCTTGCCCGCGACCGCGCGGAGCGTGGCACCGCCGTGCTCGTCATCCTCCACGACCTCAACCTCGCCGCCCGCCACGCCGACTCCCTGCTCTGGATCAACCAAGGCAGACAAACCGCCATCGGATCCCCCGAAACAACCCTCACCCCCCAGCGCATCCGCGATGTCTTCGACGTCGATGCCGAAGTCATCCGCCACAAACCCAACAGCCTCTGGATTCATATCCGCGAATAAGCGCCGCGGGGCAGGCAAAGCCTGCGCACGCCATCCGAACCACGCGATCAAGCAGGTTAGCAGGGTAGGCAGGTTAGCGAGGAGGGCTGCCTGCTCGAACACTAGCGCCCGATAGCGCGGTGGTTTGAGAATTTTGGATTGGTCTTTTCAAGCGGCGGGATGATGGGGATGCTGGCGGGGTGAATCCATTGATCAGGAGGTTATGATGGCGGTGTGGGTGGTTTTGGCCGCGGGGGTTTTGGTTTTCGGGTGGGCGGTTTGGATGTTCAATCGTCTGGTGGGGGCGCGCAACCAGCAGAGGGAGGCATGGGCGGGAATTGATGTGCAGCTTCGGCGGCGGCACGATCTTGTGCCGCTGTTGGTCGAAGCGGTGCGCGGGTACCGTGACCACGAGGCCGGCGTCTTTGAGGAGGTGACCGGGGCCCGCGCCCGCGCCGCTGGAGATCCCAACCGGACCGACAAGGCGGAGAACGAACTTTCCCACGGCCTGCGGCAACTGCTTGCCGTCGCGGAGGCCTATCCCGATCTCAAGGCCGACGAAAATTTCCGGCAATTGACCGGGCAGCTTGTCACCATCGAGGAGGACCTCCAGTTTGCGCGCCGGTATTTCAATGGATCCGTCCGCGATTTCCGCAACTTGGTGGAATCCTTCCCCGGCAATTTGATCGCCGGTTTGTTTGCCTTCCGTCCGGACAATTTCTTCGAGGTGGATTCGGTCATTGAGCGCCTTGCGCCGCGGGTGGAGTTGTGATGCGGATCCTTCCCGTGGTTTTGTGTGCTGTGGCGTTTGGGGCGGCGTGGGCGCAATGCGAGGAGATCACGGGTTTTGAGAGCCGGGTTGAGATTGAGCGCGGGGGAGATGTGCGGGTGACCGAGACGATTGCGGTGGTTGCGGGCGGGGAGAAGATCAAGCGCGGCATTTACCGGGATTTTCCGACCCTGTATCGTTCGGTGCTCGGTCTGCGGCGATCGGTGGATTTTGAGGTGACCGGTGTTTTGCGCGACGGGGTTCCCGAACCATGGCACTCGGAGGGCCGTGCAAACGGCGTGCGCATTTATATCGGAGAGGCGGGACGCCTGATCGACCATGGCCCCCACACCTACACCCTGTCCTACCGGACCAACCGGCAACTCGTCCTCCACGACGACTTCGACGAATTCTATTGGAATGTGACCGGCAACGGGTGGGATTTCCCGATTGCCCGGGCAAAGGTGAAGATCACGCTGCCGCCCGGAGCGCCCCTGCGGTCCGCCGAAGCCTACACGGGACCCGGGGGGGCGCGCGGCACCGCGTGGCGTGTTGTCACCGAGGCCGGTGCGGATGTCGTGATCGAAACCACTGCGCCCCTCGCGCCTGGTGAGGGCCTCACCGTTTCGGTCACATGGCCAAAGGGGTATGTGGATGCGGATGCCAACCCCCGGGATCTGGCGGCGGTTGCCGGTGACAATCCGTTCACGGCCGCGAGCCTTGCGGCGCTCGTGCTTGTGCTGGCGTATTACATGATTGCATGGGTTGTGATCGGGCGCGATCCGCCGCGCGGGGTGATCATCCCGCGCTATGCGCCTCCGGAGGGATTCACACCTTCGGCGGTCCGGTTTCTTGCGGGGCTCGGGAGGGTTGATGACAAAAGTTTTGCGGCGGCGGTTTTGCAGTTGGCGGTCTCGGGTGCGCTGCGGATCCGGCAAAACAAGGAGTTCACCCTCGAGCGGACCGACAAGGCGCCGGCGCTGCCCAAGGGGCAGAGGGCCTTTTTGGATGCTCTTCTCGGGAGCCGCAA
>CAZGNH010000178.1:0-7692 GCA_964527025.1 uncultured Chthoniobacterales bacterium
CTTGAGGCCCTCGAGCACCGGCGGGTTTTGGTTGGGGGTGGAAATGACGGAGAGTTTCCCCTGCGGGGTCATGACGAGCCATGCCCACCCACTCCCGAACCGCTTCATGGCCGCCTCGTTGAATTGCTTCTGGAATTCGGCGAAGGATCCGAACTCTTTGTCGATGGCGTCGGCGACGGGTCCGGTGGGCGGGCCGCCGGCTTCCGGAGCCATCATCTGCCAGAAGAGCGAGTGGTTGATGTGGCCGCCGACGTTGTTGAGGAGGCCGGTGCGGATGTCTTCGGGTGCTTTGTCGAGGTTGAGGATCACCTCTTCGGGCGACATGCCGCGCAGAGCATCGGCATTTTCGAGGAGTTTGTTGGCATTGTCCACGTAGGCGCGGTGGTGTTTGTCGTGGTGGATGCGCATGGTCTCGGCATCGATGAACGGTTCGAGGGCATCGGGCGGATAGGGAAGGGCGGGGAGCACAAAGGGCCCTCCCGGCGGTGCGGGGGATGGAGAAATCTGGGCAAAAGCGCGCCCTCCGAACACGGTGGAGGCAGCGGCACCAAGGCCGAGGAGGAGGGATTGACGGCGGGTCAGCCGGGAATTTGGTGTTTTCATCATGGCAAGAGCAAAGGTAGCATGAAATGCTGCGGTTGTCACAGAACGATCCGGCCCGGTGCCGCGTTATCCTCAATCAACCGCGGCGCAGGAGGAACCGACCATGAAGAAGCCCACGGATTTTCAGATGCGTGTTTATGAGGTTGTGAAGTCCATTCCGTGTGCGCAGGCGGCCACGTATGGGTGGGTTGCGGCGCGTGTGGGGTGCCGGTCCGCGCGGGCGGTTGGCGGTGCCCTGCGGGCAAATCCTTTTGCTCCGGAGGTGCCGTGCCACCGGGTGGTCGCCGGCGATGGATCCCCCGGCGGGTTCCACGGGCGGACCACCGGACCCCGCATCGCCGAGAAACGGCGTCTGCTGGCCGCCGAAGGCGTCACCTTCGACGCCGCCGGACGCGTCGCCCCCGACAGCCTCATCCGATGATCTCGCTCACCCACACGCTTGAAGGGCCGGACGACATGACATCCCATATTCGCATGGCGCTCACGCGCACCAGCGAGGCGGTCCCGGTCAGTGAAGGGAGCCTCGTGTTGGGAACGTGGCAGGGGATTTTTCTGTTCGAGCACCGGAGGGCGCCGCATGTGCGGCGGGTTGCGGTGAATGTGACGGGCACGCCTGCCCGATGAGCCTTCCGCCCCCGTATCGCGGGCGCATTGCACCGACGCCCACCGGCTTTCTCCACGCGGGCCACGCCGCGACGTTTCTCACCGCATGGCAACGCGCCAAGGCCGCCGGAGGACGCATCCTGCTCCGGATCGAAGATCTCGATCCGCTGCGTTGCAAACCTGAATTTGCGGATGCGGCGATCGAAGACCTTGCGTGGCTGGGGATCCGCTGGGATGGCGGGCCGGTGTTCCAAAGCCTGCGCCGTGACCGCTACCTTGCCGCATGGAAATGCCTCCGGGACGCGGGCTGCATTTACCCGTGCCGGCGCTCGCGGCGCGATGTGGCCACGGCCGGCCTCGCCCCGCACCAATCCGAACCGGTGTTTCCAACTGCCTGGCGCACGGATCCTGGCCGGGGACTGCAATTTCCCGCCCCCGCCGGCATCAATTGGAGGTTCCGCGTGCCCGATGGAGAATGCATCGTCTTCCACGACGGACGCCACGGGCGCGTCGAAAGAACCGCCGGCAGGGACTTCGGCGACTTCCTTGTCTGGAACCGCGCGGATGTTCCCGCCTACGAGCTGGCGGTGGTTGTGGACGACCTTGCCGACGGAGTGACCGAAGTGGTGCGCGGTGACGACCTGCTCACCTCGACAGCCAGACAAATTCTCGTGGCCCGCGCCCTCGGGGGAATCTATCCGTCCACCTTCCATTGCCCGCTGGTCCTGGACACGCTCGGCAACCGCCTCGCCAAACGCAGCCACGCAGCCTCCCTGCGCCAACTCAGGGCCCACGGGGCGCAGCCCGCCGACTTTCTCCGGGGTGCCCCTCTTCCGGCAGACAATGTCTTGCCCGGATCCGGTTGTGGTGGAATGATTGTTCCCATGCAGCCGTCCGCCGGACAGTCTTCCGCGCAAGACCCCGAACCACCCCGCGCGCCTTGAGTCGCGAAGCATGGCTCGGCCTCTACGAGCGGATGACCCGTCTCGTGGAGAAGCTTCCCGGCGGGCTCCAAAAGCCCATCCTCAGGGAACTCGTGCCCATCCGGGAAATGTTTCTCGAAACACGCCCCGCCCGTATCCTGCTCGCCGGCCCCGCGGGAAACAACCTGCCCCGCCTCCTCGCATCCCTCGCCGGGGGCCGGACGATCGAAACCGGCGACAGCGACAACGGGTGGCGCTCCTACCGGGTGCCGGAACAGGGGGAGGTCCTTGTGATGGACGCGCGGGACGATGTCTCCGACGCCTGTGTCGGAACCGCCCTCGGGCGCTTCACCCCCGACGTGATCCTGCTCGCCGCCGAACCGGAATCCTCGTGCCGTCTCGAGGCAGCCGCCGGGCGGATCCAATCCCTTGATCCGGCCATTGCCGTTGCCGCAGCGGTCTTCGGGGGCGGGCCGGTCCTCGCAAAAATGCGTGCCGCCATCGCCTCCGAGCGGCCCCTTGCCCTCAGGAAGACGGAGGTTTTTGCGGGGGAGGATGCAGAGGCTTTTGCCGAGGGAGTCTGCAAGCTGCTGCCCAACCCGGCAAAACTCGAATTTGCCAGACTCACCGGCGCCCGCAAAGCCCAGGCACAGATCGCCTCCTCCCTGCTCAAATCGTTCACCGCGGTCTGCGGCGTGATCGCCGTCCAGCCAATCCCTCTCGCCGACATGCCGATCCTCACCTCCCTGCAAACCCTGATGGTCGCCCTCATCATCCATACCTCCGGACGCAGGGCCGGCGCGCGACTCGTCATCGAATTTCTCGGCGCCCTCGGCTTCAATATCGGCGCGGGGATCCTGTTCCGGGAAGGTGCCCGCGCCCTCCTCAAGGTCGTGCCCGTCTGGGGCCACGCAATCAGCGGCGTCGTCGCCGGCGCAGGCACCTACGCCATCGGTCGCGCCGCCATCGCCTACTTCATCGAAGACATCCCGATTGTCGAAACACGCAAGCTGTTCCGAAGGCTCCTCCCCGCCAAAAAGACCCCCCCGGCCCTGCCGTAGGAATTGGAGAAGTCAGCCCCGGGTCGGGATATCTCCTCCGCCCATGGCACGGATTGCCTCCGCAACCGTCGGATAAACGGTGAAGAGTTGATACAGGCCGGCGGTCTGGAAGAGTTTTTCGAGTTCGGCGCTCAGGCCGGTGATGGCCATCTTGCCTCCGTGTTGCGCAATCTCCTGCGAAGGCAGGATCAGAGCCCGGATCCCCATGCTTGCCAAAAAAGTCGTTCCGCCGAAATCCACCAGCAGGGCCCGCGACCCCTCGCCGATCCGCCGCATCGCCGCCGCCCGGAACTCCTCGGATGCCTCGTGGTCCAGCCGCCCCTCAACCACCAAAACCACCACCCCGCATTCCTCCCGCTCGGATATCTTCATGAACGCATTCAAACAGCCCCGCCCCAAACCCACAAACCGATTTTTTCCACATCAGCCCTTGCGGATACGCCCGCTTTCGTCCATGCCTTCGCCATGAGCAGAAGAAGAAATCGCGCGCCCGGTGACAAGCCCGGCGGCCAAACACAAGGGAAGCCACCCCGGAACAGTGGCGCCAAGAAGAATGCCCCCGCGCAACGTGGCGGCGCAAAGGGCGGTGGCGGGACCACCGATCTGAGGGCAAGAGTCCTGAAACTTCTGGCGGCCCGCGCCCTCGACAAGACCGAGCTTTCGACAAACCTCGGGGTTCCCGCCGATGGTCGGGCAAAATTCCGCGAGCTGCTCCGGCGCATGGAAATGGATGGCGATGTCGCCCGCATCCGCAAGGACCGCTACGTGATCCCCTCCGATGCCGACCTCTTTACCGGCACCATCCAATTCCACCCCAGCGGCGGTGCCCACATCCTCAACGAAAAATCCGGCGGCCAGGATCTCTATGTGAGCGCCGAAAACACCTTCACCGCCATGCACGGAGACCGGGTCGTCGCACGCGTGAACCCCGCCGAAACCCCCCGGCGCGATGACCTCCCCCTGCGGGGACGCCCCGCCGGACGCCACGAAGGCCGCGTGATCCGCATTCTCACACGTGCCTCGGACACCCTCGTCGGCACCCTCCAGAAGTCGAAAACCTTCTTCTATGTGGTGGCGGACGACCCGCGCTTTGTCCACAACCTGTATGTCCCCGCCCCGGAGCCGCCGATCGAGGCAAAGATCGGCGACAAGGTCGTCGCCCGTCTCGATACATGGCCCTCGCGCCACGTCAACCCGGAGGGCAAAATCATCGAGGTCCTCGGAGCGGCGGACGCCCCCGGTGTGGACATGCTTTCCATCATCCGCAAATACCGCCTGCCGGAGGGATTTCCCGACGATGTCCTGCGCGAGGCGGAGGCGGTGCCTGCGGAGATTTCCCCGGGCGATCTTGACGGGCGCGAGGACCTGCGCGGGCGGTTTGTGCTCACGATTGATCCGGACGATGCGCGCGATTTTGACGATGCGGTCGAGGTGACGGCGACGGCGCGCGGGTGGTGTGTGGCGGTGCACATCGCCGATGTCTCCCACTACGTCAGGCCCCGCGGCGCCCTGGACCGCGAGGCGCGCGCGCGCGGCAACAGCGTCTACCTTGCCGACCGCGTCATCCCCATGCTGCCCGAAGCCCTCAGCAACGGCATCTGCAGCCTGCGCCCCGACGAAGACCGCCTCGTCTTTTCCGTCTTCGCCGAAGTGGGCTCGAACGGCAAGGTCCACTCCGCGCGCTTCGGACGCTCCGTGATCCGCAGTGCCGCCCGCCTCACCTACAAGGAAGCCCTCGAACGCCTCGAGCGTCCGCCCACCGATGAAATTTCCCGGCGTCTGCACGCCGCATGGGAAGTTGCCTCGGTCCTGCGCGCCAAACGCTTCTCGGCCGGCTCGCTCGACCTCGACTTCCCGGAAGTCAAGGTCTGGCTCGACGCCAATGGACGCCCCACCCGCCTCGAACGCCTCGACAACGACATCTCCCACCAGCTCGTCGAGGAACTCATGCTCCTTGCCAACGAAACCGTCGCCCGCGAACTCAAACTCAACCGCCAACCCACCGTCTTCCGCATCCACGAAAAACCCGAGCCCGACCGCCTCGCCGAATTCCGCGAAACCGCCATCACCTTCGGCATGCAGTGCGGCGACCTCACCAACCGCTCCGAGATCCAGCGCCTGCTCGCCGGCGTCCGCGGCAAACCCTTCGAACATGCCGTCAAAATCGCCCTCCTCAAAAGCCTCAAGCGCGCCCGCTACGCCACCTCCCCCGAAGGCCACTACGGCCTCCACAAAAGCGACTACACCCACTTCACCAGCCCCATCCGCCGCTACGCCGACCTCGTCGTCCACCGCTCCCTCGAACGCCACCTCGGTCTCACCAAACACGGCCCGGACTCCGGATCTCTCACCGCCGTCGCCGACCACATCTCGACCACCGAACGCACCGCCGCCGATGCCGAACGCGAATCCGTCCGCCTTAAAAAACTCGAGTTCTTCCAAAAGCAGCTCGAAACACGCAAAAACGCCGTCTTCAAGGCCCGCATCCTCGATATCCGCAACTTCGGCATCGTCATCGAGCTCCCGGATTGCCTGCTCACGGGCCTCATCCACGTCTCCTCGATCGAGGGGGACTTTTACGTGTATGACCGCCAGCGCGGACGGCTGGTGGGGCGCCGCACCCGCCGGGTGTTTGCCGTGGGCGGCGAGATGGATGTGACCGTCGCCCGGGTCGACATGTTCAAGCAGCAGGTGGACTTCCGGCCCGTGTAAAAAAAAATGTGCGGGGGACAAAAAAAACCGTTTGACAGGCCGCCCGGACCGCCGACATTGCCCGCGTTATGAAAACACTCGTTATTACCATATCGTGCCTCGCCATCGGAACCCTCTCTGCCCTCGCCGGCTCCTGCGGAAGCGGATGCGGCGACAAAGGCAAAAAGGGAGACAAAGGCAAGGAAAAGCCCGCGGAGTCGGCCATCCCCCACGTGATCGGCGCCTGACACCGGAACACATCAACCAAACAAAAAACGCGGGGCACCCAACGGTGTCCCGCGTTTTGTTTTTCACGGGCGCGCCGGAACCGCGCGAGCCCTCAAGCGGGCAAGGAAAATGAGGCGGGGGCCGGAATCGAACCGGCGCATGGGGCTTTTGCAGAGCCCGCCCTTCCCCCTGGGCTCCCCCGCCGCTGAACTTCACCATAGCACCTCAAGCGGCGGCACGACAACCGAAACTTGCCCCCCTGCCGGGGCTCCCTCGCTTTGTTCCAATTGCTCGACAAGGCCGTCATGGAAGCTGACGGCCAATTTCCCCGCGGGCACCTTCACATAGACGGTGCTTGAACTCCACCCGGCATTGCCGATGACGAAAGTCCCCGGTGGTTGGTGGCCTCCCCCGGGAATGGTGACGACCCGCTGGCGATAGCCCGGGGCGACGGTTGTCTGCGGAACAAGCTCGTAGCGGATGTATTCCCACACCTGCCGCACTGAATCTTTGTCGGCGGTCTTGCTCTTCTTTTGTGGCTTCCCGATGCTCCGGAGCACCTCGGCCTCGGTCATTCCGATGGCCACCTCCCGCTGCGCAATCAATGCCTCGACCTGCTGGCGCCGCTCTTCGGCCTTTGCCAGATTGGCAAGAAAATCCTCCGGAAACGGCTCGAGCTCGGCATACGGGATCCATGCCGCCACCCCTCCCTGCCGCGCATTGCCACGGATGCGGCACACATCCCCGGCAAACGCCTCGACGCTCACCGTCTGTGGAAATCGCAGCATCCCCCCAAAACGCGTCATCGCCCGGTCAAAATAACACGGCGCCCCGCGCACCAGCTTCTTCCGCAACGGCTTGATGTCGAAATCCGAAAGATAAATCACCCCCGGCTCACGGATGATCGGTGAATCACCAAATGCCGGCACCGCGAAGAGCCCCGAACAAAGAGCGAAAACAAGCCGGAACGCAAAGGCCATGGAAGAACCCTCGCACGCCACCACTCCGAAATCCAGCACCACTTGCTTGGTGCTTGCTGGATGGCGGTCCCGTGCGTAGAACTTTTTTCATGATGGATGAAATTTACGATTTTGTGCTGCGGGGGGGACAGCGGGTGACCGAAGAGGCCATCAAGGCATTCCAGTCGAAGGTTCCCTTTTTGAAAGTCAAGGCCGAGACGCTGGATGCGCCGGAGGCGCCGCATTTGGCGGGGCAGATCCTTTTTCTTGCGCGTTATGTGGAGGATGTGCTCGACGGGGTGCATGTGTGTGGGGACCGCCCTGCAATCGCCGAGGCGGTCTTTGCCCTGGGGTATGTGCTCCGGGATGTGGACATCATACCCGATTCGGTGCATGGGATGGGGTATGCGGACGATTCGGCGGTCATCCGCGCCGTGCTTTTTTCCCACGTGGAAGAGTTCTGCTCCTTCGCGGAGAAATTTTCCGTTCCGCTGCCGCCGTCGGAGGCCTAGAGCCTGTTATGCGCTTTGGCGGGCATTTGCAGGAGAGGATTTTGGCGATTCTCAAGGCACGAGCGAAGCGCCTGTGTGTAAATCACACTGGCCGAGCGAGTAACGCAGAGAA
>CAZGNH010000179.1:0-16835 GCA_964527025.1 uncultured Chthoniobacterales bacterium
AATGATTCTTCTCGAACTCCAGAGTTCACCGGGATCATCGCAAAGTGCGGCAATTTCCGCGCTCGAGTCGGTGGTGGCCTTGATCTCCATTGACCATGCATGTTGGTCGTATGCCTGTGAGCTGTCCCGCAAATCCAAAAAGCAGGGCAAGCCGGTCCCAAATACCGACATCCTGATTTACGCAACGGCCTGCATCCACCAGAGCTCATTGATACATAACGACAAGCATTTTGACTGGCTTGACGACCTCACGGGAAAACACATCGCCAAGCGCTGAAGAGGTGCGCGGGGAGAACCATTGACTGCCACCTCAAACCAAAGAAACTGTAACCCAAATCGAAACCAAGTGTTACCGATGTATTGAACCAAAAGTGTTACCAATGTTCTGACCGCGCCCCCACGCCCCGCGCCGAACATCGAACATTGAACATTGAACATTGAACATCGAACATCGAACATTGATGTTCGATATTCCTCCCTTCGCTCAGCTGTTCTCTTTCATACAAAATCCAGCATTCAAAATCAAAATCTCCCTCCCTCGCTCGATCCTCCGGCGTTTCCTCAGCCGGCGAGGAGTTTGACGATGGCGGCGGTCGTGGCGATCTGGCCGATCCAGAAAAGGAACATCCACTTGATGACTTCGGTCTTCATCTCCGCGCCGTCCTGCTTGGGCTTGGTTCAGCGGCAGATGGCGTCGATCTCGCGGCGGAGTTCGGCGGCGGCGTTTTCGACCTGTGCGCGGCGGGCGGCGTGGCGTTTGCGGGCTTCTTCGACCCATGGTTTGCGTTCGTCGAGCAGGCGTTTGTTTTCCTCCGGTGCGGTGCCGCCGGTGTTGGTGTGGGAATTGACGAATTCCACGGGGTCGAGCAGGCGGCGCAGGGTGGTGTCGTCGAGGTCCGGTTTGCGGACATTGAGGTATTCGGCGGCTTCGTCGAGCATGGCACCGGTGCATTCGCAGGCCTTGAGGCCCTGGATGCGGGCTTGGCGCACCATGGTGGCGACAATGCTGTGGGCGAGGCGTCCGCCGTAGCCATGCTTTTGGATCAGGTGGGTGGCCACCTCGGTGGTGCAACTGTAGCCTGCGCGGGCTATGGCCAGCATGCGGTCCTTGTTGATGATCGCGTTGGCGAGCATGTTGTCGAAGAATCCCATGCAGTGGCGGGCGGCGAGGATTCCGTGCATGGCGCGTTCGGGAAGCTGGAACATCCCCTGCATGTCGGCATAGGGTTCGCCACGGAGTTGGAAGAGGCACTTGACCGTCTCGCCCATCAGGTCCGAGGCCAGCATCCGCACGCGCTCGTAGTTGGAGCCCGAATCGCACTTCTGCGGCATGAACGAACTGCACCCGCACCAAGACGGCGGCGTGCGGACCATGTCGATTTCGTCCATCGCCCAGATATTCATGAACATCGCATTCTGGCTCAGCAGGGTGCAGATATTGGTCAGCCCGAAGAGGATCGCCATGGTGTGGTCCTGTGCGGCCTCGCCCTCGTAGGCGGGCTCGACCACGCCGTCCATCCCGAGCAGCTTCGCCTGAAGCGCCCGGTCCACCGGCCAGGTGATGCCCGAGCACGATCCGCAGCCGCCCGTGTTGCGGTTGGTGAACCCGTAGGCCATCTCCAGTTGCTGGAGCCCCCGGAAAATCCCGTCATGCATCCCGTTGAGGTAATGCGCAAAGGTCATCGGCTGCCCGTGATTCAAATGCGTGTAGCCGACCATCACGGTTTCGAGGTGCTCGCCTGCCTTCTTTTGAAAGGTCTCCAGCAGGTGGATCACATCGTCGATCACCTCGAGCATCTTGTCGCGCATCTTGAGGCGCGACATCGGCTCCTGCAGCGTCCGCCCGTAGTTCACCACACTCGCGAGGTCCATCCCCTCCTCGAGCAACGGCGCCAAACGCTCCTCGCCCGACGCTCCCTCGCTGTCCATTTCCACCTTGTCGAGCGCCCGCAAAACCTTCGCCGACTTTTCTTTGTCCAAGACCCCCGCCTTGTGCAAACACACCACCCACACCCTGTCGGTCATCGTCCACCACGGCTGCTTCGCATCGATCACCGCATACTGCGCCTCCATCGATTGTGTCAGCTTCACCCAGTCGGGATCAAAAAACGCCCCCATCGAATGAAACCGGTGATCCAGCCGCCGGGCATACTCTTCGTCAAACAGATGCTCCATGCCTTTGAAATCTCTCATCAGGTCTCCTTTGTCTTGTTTCCTTGCCGCATTGCCACCCACCGCGGATGCCAACGCTATTTATTAAACAACTGGAATTTAAAAAACGGGCGGCGCCCTGTCAATGCAATTTTTTGAAACCAGGGCCGGCATGACCAAGCCGCGCCGAATGATACAGATTTTGTTGCAACCGGCGGTGGCGTGTTACAGTGTGGTTTTCATGAAGTCACATTTGTCCGGGTTCATGGCCGTATTGGGTTTGCTGTTTGTGATTCGGGCGGATGCCGGAGAGGAGACGGTTGAGCCGCGGCGGATGGTGTTCATGGAAGATTTTTCCGGTTCTTTTTCCGGCGGGGAATTTCCCTCCGGGGCGGAGGCGGGGATGAATTATTGGACGGACGACGGGAATCACGAGGTGCGGTATGTGGCGAAGAGGCAGCGGGCGGAGTCTGACAACAAGGGGGCCGGGTCGTGGCGGAACGAGCTTGGATTTTTGTCCCGTGACCTGCGGGCTGGCGGAGAGCTGGGGCCCGGGCAATTTGTGACCGATCCCTACGTGAAGTTCCGTCCGAACATGATCTGGGGAACCGACTCCAACCCGAAACTGGGGTATGCCGTGCGGGTTCTGGATGAGGAAGAAAACGGCTACATGGGCGAGCTGCGTCGCAATGGCGAGATCTTCCTCTACCGGGTCGACGGCGGCGTGGAGACCCTCCTGCACCATGAGGAGGACGGCGTGGCGGGCCGGGGCCGGTCGGTCGTCTTTGTCGTCGAGGACGGAATGGTGTCGCTGAACGACACGAGTGCCTACGGGCCGGTCTCCGTGGCCGATGACACCTACACGGAATTCACGCGGGTGGGCTTCGGGGGGCGCGTCTGGGAGGAGACGGTCATTCTTGACAAGATCGAGGTCTTCGGGCGGATCACCGGGCGGGACGCACCGACAGGAGCGCCCATCGTCCACCGCACCACCGCGGAGATCGAAGACTCGATCTTCGGGACCGGCATCAAATTCCCCGGCTGGGCCGATCATCGGGAAATGCTCCCGCTCATGGAGGAAACAGGCTTCAAATGGCTGCGCGGCGGAGTCAACTGGTATCGCGTTGAGCAGGAAAAAGGGGTGCTTGAAATCCCCGCCGCCGACCGGGCGTGGATCGATGCGGCGCACGAGCGGGGCTTCAAGTTCGCCTGGGTCCTCGCCTACCAGAACAATTTTTATCCGATGAAGGATTTCGACGCCTTCCTCGAGGGCTTTGCCCGCTACAGCGCGTTCATGGCCGAAGAATTCAAGGACGAGGTCCATGCATGGGAAATCTGGAACGAACCCTCGAATTTCTTCATGCGCCCGGCTTTCGGCGGCTCTTGGAACGCGAAGGAGGGAGCGGAGACCCCATGGCTCCAGCGCTACGCCGATCTGGTCGTCGCCTCGGCCCGCGCGATCCGGGCGGTCGATCCCGACGCCGTCATCCTCGCGGGCGACATCAATTACCCGAACAACTACCACCTGCTCGACATCCTCAAGGAGCGTGGCGCGACCGACCTGCTCGACGGGCTGATCCTCCACGTCTACACCTTCCGCGTTCCGCCCGAGGTCCAGCCATGGGGCGGCCCCAAAATGGACGAGCGCGACGGCGTGGTCGTCGTCGATGACGACCATTCCTACGAATCCATGCTCCGCAGGATCCGCGAAAAGATGCGGGAAGTCGGCATGAAAAACACCGACCTCTACATCACCGAGACCGGCTACACCTCGGAACCCAACGACAAGGACAGCGGCGACCGCATGCAGATGGGTCTCTCGCCCGACGCCCAGGCGAAATACCTCGCCCGCACATTCCTCATGAACAAGGCTTTCGGCGTAAAGGCTTCGATCCTTTATGACTTCTACGACCACGGCAATATCTACCCACAGGGCCATCAGGAACGCGGATTCGGCATCATCCTCGGCAAGGAGCGTGATTACCAGAAAAAGCCCGCATGGTACGCCCTGCGCAACATCGCCTCGCTCTTCTCCCACCCGGTCGAGAGATGGTCTCCGGACTGGGAAGTCACCGTCGATCCACCCGGCTATCCGCCCACCGAACAATATCCCTACCAATCTTCCTACACCGTCTGGGACGGCGAGGAAATCCGTCCGCCGGACCGCGTGCTCGATTACACCTTCCGCAATGCCGACACCGGCGAGGTGCTGCTCGCGCTCTGGAACGCCGTAGCTCCCAGCGAACGCGGCCCCCTGCTTGCCGACGTCACCCTCGACACAGACGCCTTCACCACCTTCGATGCCGTGGACATCCTGACCGGCAAGCGCATCGATCTCAGCGTCCGCCGGGTGGATGGCAAAACGGTCCTCAAAAAACTCCCCATCCCGGATTCCCCGGTCGTCATCCGCATGAAGTGAGGTGCCCGAATTCCGCAGTTGATAAACCGGCGGGGCGCGGCTTCACAGACGAGTTCTCAACCACGGATGACACCGGAGGGCGCGGAGAGACACGGATGAAGAGCCCCAACGGGAACTTGGCTGAAAAACTGTCTGCGCCGAAATGATCCACTACAGAAACAACATTGAATTTTGTGGATATCCATGGTGAATTTGTGTGATGCGAGGAACATATTTTCCCCGGAGGCCGGTGGGCGGAGGTTTGCGGGGTTTTCAGGGGAGGGAGTCATGAGCCTGTCGGTGCAATTGGCGCGATTGGCGCTGGACCCTGCGGCCGGGGAAATTCCTGAGTCTGCTTGTCAGGCGGCGGCCAAATTGGTTTTGGACGCGCTGGGTTGTGCGGTGGGTGCCTGTTCGGCTCCCGGGATTGGGGCGCTGCGCGGGCAGGTTGCGGCATGGGGCGGCGCGGAGGAGGCCGGGCAGTTTTTTTCCGGTTTGAAGGTGCCCGCGCCGCATGCGGCTTTTGTAAACAGCGCGATGATCCATGCGCTTGATTTCGACGACGTGTATCTTCCGGCCGGGGCGCTGCATGTGACTTCGGTGGTCGTGCCGGCGGCGTTTGCGGCGGGGGAGATGGCGGGGGCTTCGGGCCGTGAGGTGCTCGCGGCGGTGGTGATGGGGATCGAGGTTGCCGGGCGGCTGGGAATTGCGGCGCGCAAGCACCGCCGCTCCGAGGGGTTTCTGCCGACGTCACTCGATGGCGGGTTTGGCGCGGTGGCGGCAGCCGCCCGGCTGCTCGGAATGAGCCAGGAACAATGCGTCCATGCCTTTGGCATCAACTATGCCCAGATCTCCGGCAACCGGCAGGCCCTGCTCGATTCGACCCTCACCAAGCGCATCCAGCCCGGCTTCGCCGCCCGCTCGGCGCTCTGGGCAACCGCCCTGGCCCGATGCGGGATCAGCGGACCCGAAAACGCCTTCGAGGGCGACGCCGGCTACTTCAAGACCTACCTCGATGGGGCGCTCCCCGACGCGGACGAGCTGCTCGCCCCAAAGGCTCTTTTCGAGGTCGAAAACACCTCCCTCAAGCGCTACCCGAGCTGCGGAGCCGCGCACCCCTCGCAGGAGGCGGCCGAACTGCTTGCCATCGAGGAGGACCTCCAACCTCCGGAGATCGCCTCGGTGGAACTCTTCGGCGCCCACCTCGAGGGCGGCATCGTCGGACGGCCCTTTGTGATCGGAGACAGCCCGCAGGTTGATGCGCAGTTCAGTGCCGCCTATGCCGTCGCACTCGGCCTGCTCCGCCGCTCGGCCAGCCTGTTCGACTACACGGACGAAGCCGTCCTCGCCAACCACGACATCGCCGCACTGGCCTCCAGTATGTCTTTTATCGAAACCCCACCGGATTTTCCGGAGCGTCTGATGGACACCCCCCCCGACTTCCCCGATTACACGACCCTCCCCTACGGCCTCGTCGTCCACACCCACGACGGCAGGCGTCTTGTTCGCGCCCGCTGCCCCGCCCAAACCTTCGCGCCCGAAGCCGCCACCCCCGATCTCGTGAAGCGGAAATTTCATGACTGCGCCCGCTTCTCGGGCGTGTGCGGCGCAGAACAGGCGGAGGAAATCATCCACGCCATACGCGCGCTCGGGAACGCTGAATCCCTCGACGATCTGCTGGCGGCCCTGCGGAGGGTCGGCCGCTGATTTCCCATACCACGCGCGGAAATGATGCAGGAACTTCTGGTGATTGTCGCGGGAACCTTCATTGCCGGACTGCTGCACGGGGGGGTGGGGTTCGGGTTCGGGTTGATTGCGGTTTCGCTTCTAAGCCTTGCCCTGGACGTGAAGGAGGCATCCATCGTGCTTGTCCTTGGAACACTCGGCCTGAACGCCTCGCTCTTCGTCCGGCTGCGCAAACACTTCCTCCCCGACCGGGTCGCGCCATTCCTCGTGGCTGCCGTCGCCGGCGTCCCGCTCGGAGTGCTTTTTCTCGTCAAAGCCGACTCACATTTCCTGACGCGTTTCCTTGGCATCCTGCTGTTGGTCAGCGCGGTGCAGAGGTTGGTGCCGCATCTGGCAAGGCACCGGTGGCCTCCCCTCTCCCTTGGAATCCCAAGCGGACTGCTCGCGGGCGCGCTGGCCGGAGCTTTCGGAACCGGGGGGCCGCCCGCCATCGCCTTCGTCGCAAGCCAGAACTTCGACCGGCTCCGGTGGGCCGCCACCATGCAGGCCTTCTTCGGCCTCTCGGCCGTCACCAGACTCATCACCCTCACCACAGGCGGCGTGTTCGACCAACGCCTCCTGCTCCTCAGCCTCACCGGCGCAGCAGGCGCGGTCGCAGGAGGATTCTTCGGCCTCGCCATGCTCCGGCGCATGAGCCCCGCCACATCCAAAAGCCTCATCGCCATCCTGCTGCTCGCCCTCGCCGCCTGCTTCCTCCTGCAGGCCTGAAGACGGGACGCTTCGCCGCCGGAGTGCCGGCTACTCCAACCGCCGCGCCTGTTGGCGGAACTCGACGGGACTCAGGCCATAATGCATGCGAAAGGCTGTCGAGAAATGTTGTGACGATGAGAAACCCAAACCGAGCGCGATCCCGGTGATGCTCTCCCCGCTTTGCGACAGCAGATTGCCGGCGGCCCGCAAACGCCTCTCCTTGAGATACGTCCGGGGGCTGACACCCAGGTGGCGCACAAATTGCGCGTGCAGGTGCGAACGATGCACCCGCAGCGCTTCCGCGAGGGCACCTGTGCTTGTGAACGCATCCTCCTGACGGTCGATCAACGCAAGCGCTCGCCTGAGCAGGAAAGGACGTTTCTCCTTCACCGACTCTCCACCCAGTCTCAGAAGCCCGACCAGCAGCAGCCGCAGGCGGCTTTCCTGCGCCAGCACCGAACAACGGTCCGGCCCCCGGCATTCCTCAAACATCTGTTGCACCAATGGCATCAACCGCGAAGCCCCCTGATCCATCCGCAATGGCAGCCCGCCCAACTCCCCGGCCACTTCCGGCCCGACCAGTTTGCCGGTGTCCCCCTGCAGCCACGTCAGCGTGCAGGGATTGAGGATCTGCCCCGCCGTGCCATGCCATTGCCCGGGCTGGCTCACCTGCACCGCATCGGACGGCAGCGTATATGTTTCCTCCCCGGTGAAATAGCCGATGCTGCCCCCTGTCACCAGACAGATCTCCGTGCAGCTATGCCGGTGCCGCTCGATGCCTCTGCGCGCGCGGCGCTGGTGCGAACGCCCCAGTGCCTGCAGCGCAGGATGCCGGGTCTCCGGTCCAAAATACTTCTCAAATTGCGCCGCACCCATGCAGGAACATCCATAGCCCCCGGGAAATACATGGGCAAGGGCCGTGTTCAAAAATGTCTTCCGCGATGAATGGAAGACGCCTCCTGCGTCTCCGGCCTATCTTGGCGGGCTATGACAACATCCATTCCCGCACAATCCTTCATCACCGAAGAACAAAAACAGCGTTTTCTCGAGGACGGCTTCATCCGCCTCGACAACGTCATCCCGCAGGAAGACCTCGACTGGTACAGAGGGCGCTACGACGAGCTCTTTGCATCCGACCCGTCCGAAGTGAAACGCAAAAAGCTCGGAGGCAGCGACGACAAGGGCCGCGACACCCTTCCCCAGATCCTCCGGCCCTCCGATACGATGCCCGAACTCAAGGAGCGCACGACCTTCAAGCGCATTGCCGGGATCGCCCGGTTCATCCATGGCCCGGAGATGCAGTTCCGCAACGACCATATGATCATGAAGCCCGCCGGCTATGGCACGGCAACCCCATGGCATCAGGACCAAGCCTATCACGATCCTGCCCGCAAATCGACCAGCATCAACTTCTGGTTTCCGCTCGAGGATGCGACTGTCGAGGGCGGGTGTATGCAGTATGTGCGCTGGAGCCACCGGGGCACCATGCTTCCGCACGAATACCTTGTTCCGGGCGACCCGCAATCCGCTCTTGTCGCCCAAAACCAGGAGTTCTGGCAGGCCAACGCCACTGCGCTCGCGTGCCCGGCCGGCAGTGTCTGCCTCCACCACAGCTATTGCCTTCACTACGCCGGACCCAATCGCACCGATCGGCCGCGCCGCGCATACATCATGGTCTTCGCTCTTCCGCCCGTCGAGCTCGACCGTCCCTTCTGCCTCCCCTGGCTCAAGGACACCGGCTACCGGGTCGAATAAGGAGTTGCTGCAGGGGCCGGTTTATCCGCCCGCCGGATCCGCCGGGGCCGTCCTCGGCGGCCGCTTCGGCCGCGTTTTGCTGCGACGCATGAGCCCAAACACCTCCAAAATCCTCATCGCAATTCTGCAGCCCGCCCTTGGTGTCTGGTTCCTGCTGCATGCCTGACGCGATGGAAGACAAAGCCGTCGCGGCGGCAGCGGCGGCCTCCGCCCGCTCCTCGTGCATGGCGGGCGATCTTCTCCAAAAACCGGGAATCCCAAAAATTTTCCAAGCCTTGACATTTGAATTATTTGTCTTCAGAAGTATTTCCCAAATGAAGCGTTTGATTCGTGGTTGGCGGATGGTTTTGCGGGGTCGTCTTGTGTTGGGAGGCGGGGTATGACGCGGGCCGTGGAAGGGGCCGGGGTGCTTACCGGCGAGGGGTTGAAGCGGGTGGCCAAGGAGTTGATGCTTCGTGCGGCGGTGCATATTCCGGCGGACTTCAAGCGCGGTGTGGCGGAGCTGGGGGCTTGTGAGAAGGGCCGTTTGTCGAAGTTTGTGCTGGATCACATCACGGCGAACTACGACACGGCGGAGGAGGACGGGCGGCCGATGTGCGGGGACACGGGTCTGCCGCGGTGGTATGTGCGGGTGGGCAACGATTTTCATCCCCCGGGCGGGTTTGCGGCTCTTGAGCGCATTCTGCGCGAGGCGACGGCGGAATCCACCCGCGAGATCCCGCTGCGTCCGAACCGGGTGCATCCGCTGACCCGGCACGACTGGAACAACAACGTCGGGATCCACGCGCCGGAGGTGGATTTTGCCTTTGAGCCGGAAGGGGACTGGATCGATCTGACGACTGTGCACAAGGGCGGGTTGTTTGGGAGCGATTACCGGATGCTTTTCCCGGCGGACGGGATTGATGGGATCAAGCGGTTTTTCTTGGACACGTTTCTGCAATTTGCGCGGCGGGGCATGGCGTGCCAACCGGCGGTCGTGGGGATCGGAATCGGCGGATGCAAGGATACGACCATGCGCATTGCCAAGGAAGCGGCCTGCCTGCGGCCTGTGGGCGACCGCAACCCGGATCCGCAGATTGCGAAGCTCGAGGAGGAATTCAAGGTTCTGGGCAACGGGCTGGGTGTCGGCCCGATGGGTTTTCCGGGGCAGAGCGCAATCGTGGATGTCCACATCGAGGCGGCCTATTCGCACACGGGAGGGATGCCCGTGGCCATGCACACTTTTTGTTTTGCATCCCGCCGGGCGACCGCGCGGCTTTGGCCCGATGGACGCACTGAATTCCGTGCGGACCCGCAATGGTTCACTCCCCATTACCGGAGGGAGGGCATCCAATGAGCGCGTTTGATGCCCTGCGGATGAAGGAGTTCCACCTCCAGAGCCCGGTTGATCCGGCGGCGCTTGCCGGGCTTGAGCTTGGCGACGTGGTCTTTTTGCACGGGGTGCTCTTCACCGGACGGGAGGGCCTCTACCGCCGCTGGCTGGATGAGAAGTGCGATCCTCCCGTGCCCCTGCGGGAGATCTCGAATGTCAACTTCCATTGCTCGCCGGCCGCGGTCCGCAACGCGGACGGCTCATACCTCCTCAAGTCCGTCACCGGGACCGCCTCATTCCGGTTCGGCAAATGGTTCGACGAATTTTTCCGGCGTTCGGGAGTGCGGGTGATCATTGGCAAGGGGGGGCTCACCTCGGAAGACTACCGCAAATGGTTTGTGCCCCACGGGGCGCGGTATCTGACGACTGTCGGCTACGGATTGGGCGCGACGTACGGCCGGGCGGTCCGGCACGTCCGCGAAGTCCACTGGCTGGACGAGCTGGGGATTGCGCAGGCCGTGTGGGTGCTTGAAGCCGAAGCGCTGGGCCCCTTTCTGGTCGAGAGCGACGGGGAAGGCCGGAGCCTCTTCGAGCTTGCCAACGCCGCGATCAACCAACGGATCGGCAGCGCCTACGAGGGGCTGAAGGAGCCGGTTCTCCGCCGCTTCGGCGAGGAAACCGACCGGCGGCACGAGGTGATTTGAACAACCAACAAAGTATGAGAAAGACCAGAGACGCAGGGATCGCAACGATCAGGCATTTTGTGGGGGGGCGGTGGTTGGATGGCACTTCCGGGCAGACCGCCGGGGTGAGGGATCCCGCCACCGGCGCGGTGATCGCGCAAACTCCGCTGGCTTCCCCTGCGGAGGTGGATGCCGCCGTGCAGGCGGCCCGGGCGGCCTTCCCCGATTGGAGCCGGACGCCGGTCGGCGACCGTGTCCAGTTTCTCTTCCGGATGAAGAGCCTGCTGGAGGCGCACCGCGGGGATCTGTCCATGGCGGTCAGCCGCGAATGTGGCAAGACCCTCGCCGAGGCACGCGGGGAGATCCTGCGTGCGGTCGAGAACATCGAAACCGCCGCCGGGATGCCAATGCTGATGCGGGGGCACTTCACCGAAAACATCGCCCGGGGGATCGACGAATACATGATCCG
The DNA here is from genome assembly GCA_964527025.1 of uncultured Chthoniobacterales bacterium. GTDB lineage: Bacteria > Verrucomicrobiota > Verrucomicrobiia > Chthoniobacterales > Terrimicrobiaceae > CAZGNH01. Next base: position 11,205 of record CAZGNH010000179.1, read on the forward strand.
CCAGCCGCTCGGTGTCGGCGTCTGCATCACGCCGTTCAATTTTCCAATGATGATCCCCTTCTGGTTTCTCCCCTATGCCATCGCGGCGGGAAACACCTACATCGTGAAAGTCTCCGAGCGCGTCCCGATGTCGATGCAACTGGCCTTCGAGCTGATGGAGCAGTTGGAGTTGCCGCCCGGTGTGCTGAACCTCCTGCACGGGGGGCGTGAGACGGTCGAGGCGCTTCTGGACCACCCGGACGTCGCCGCCGCGAGTTTCGTCGGATCGACCCCCGCGGCAATGGCCGTTTATGCGCGCGGGGCGGCGGCGGGCAAGCGCGTGCAGTGCCAGGGCGGGGCCAAAAATCCCGCCGTAATCCTTCCAGACTGCGACTGGGAATCGGCCACACGCATTGTTGCCGACAGCGCCTTCGGCTGCGCCGGACAGCGGTGCCTTGCCTCCTCTCTGGCCATCACCGTGGGGGAAGCCGAAGGTCCCTTTTCGGAGGCCATCGCCGCGGCCGCCGCGACCCGCAAGGTGGGGCCCGGATACGAGGAGGGAACCGATATGGGGGCCGTCATCAGCGCCGACAGCCGCGATCGGATCCTCGGGGTCGTCGATGGGGCCGTGCGCGATGGAGCGCGCCTTCTTGCAGGCGGCGAGCATCCGTCCGGCCTGCCCGCAAGCGGCTTTTTTGTCGCACCAACAGTCGTCGGAGGGCTGCCTTCCGGCCACCCGGTCACCGCAAACGAAATTTTCGGACCCGTGCTCACGTTGGTGCATTGCCGCGACATCGAAGAGGCCATCGCATGGATGAATTCCGGTCGCTATGGCAACATGGCCTCGGTCTTCACCAACGACGGCGGCGCGGCACGGCGCTTCCGCAGCGAGGTCCTCGCCGGCAATATCGGCATCAATATCGGGGTCGCCGCGCCGATGGCCAGCTACCCGTTCAGCGGCTGGAAGCAGAGCTTCTTCGGGGACCTGCATGCCCAGGGCGAACACGCCGTCGAGTTCTTCACGCAGACCAAAGTGGTTGTCGAGCGCTGGAAAAAGGAATGGGCCCGGAAATTTTAGTGCCAGCAACGGGGCAATTGCATAGTATGTGCAAACACCTTTGATTGATGGTTGGTGAAGGGTCGAAGCGGCAAGCCATCCATCAAAAAACCACCCGTCAAATATCCAACCGCTTAACATGATCTCTCAAAGGAGGACTGCGCCGGGCACGAAAAACAAACGGGCCCGCACCCCGGCTCCGGCTCCCAAGCCAAGCAGGGAGATCGTCATCAAGCGCGGGATCATGGCGCGGCAGGAGGCGGAGATCATCCGGCTGACCAGGCGCCGCGGCGGGATGTCCCGGGTGCAGATTGCCCAGGCGATGCACATGTCGCCGTCGGCCATCGCGCCTTATGTCGGGCGGTTGCTGGCAGAGGGTTACCTCGAAGAAGGCGAAAATGTCGTCAACGGCCGGGGCCGCCCGCGCATTCCGCTGGTGCCGCGCGCGGAAGCGGGTTGCTTTCTTGGCGTTGAGATCGGCCTGCGCTTCGTGCGCATCCTGCGGGTCGATTTTGCCCAGCAGGTGGAATTCCAAACCCGCTACGAAGTCGGCGGCGGCGCAACCAAAAAGAAGATCCTCGGGATTTTTCTCAATGGCCTCAAGGACGCGGCGGCGGGCTGCCGCAGCCGCCTTCTGGGTTGCGGCATCGGAGTGAACGGCGCGGTCGATCCCTCCCGCGGAATTTCTCTTTGTTGGAAGGAAGTGAAGGGCTGGGAAAATGTCCCCCTCGCCGCGATGGCCCGGGAGGAACTTGGCGTTCCCGCGATGCTCGAATCCAACAACCACTGCCTCGCCCTCTCCGAGCTGTGGTATGGCGCCGGGCACGACCACCCGACCTTCCTGTGTATTGCCGCCCGAATGACCGTCGGTGCAACCATCGTCATCGACCGCAAACCATGGAACGGCTCGGGCGGGAACTCGGGGCTCATCGGCAGCTGGGAAGTCCCATCGGAAATCCTCCCCGAAGAAGCCCGGCTCGAAGGCGAGCGCCCCTTCTCGGAGCGCTATGGAATCCCCATCCTCGGTATCGCCAGTTCCTTCGGTTTCCTCTCCCGCATCCGCCGGGCCATTGAAACGGGCCGCCCGTCCTCACTCGACCCCGCCACCCCGTTCCTCTTCGACTTCCGCCCGATCCACGAGGCCCATGTGAACGGCGACCCGGTGGTCACCGCCCAACTCAAGGCCACGGCTCGCGCCCTCGGATGGCTCTCCGGAAACCTCGCCAAGCTCTTCGATGTTCCGGTTATCGTCGTCTCCGGCCTCCGGTTGATGGGATCCCTTGTCGTCGAAGACATCCGGCGCACCGCCCTCGAATCCCTCGACCCCCGCCTCCACAAGCGCCCCAAAATCCTTGTCAGCGACCTCTTCGAATTCGCCTCCGCCATGGGGGCCGTCAGTTTGTTGATCCAAAAATGGGGACCCCGGCAACCCATGGGCCCGGCCCAGTGTTCGTTGCACCCGCAGCCGCAGGGACAAGGCCGGGCTTGAACGGGCTGTCACGGCCCGATCAAAACCGCCGCTCCTGAAACAGGGGGGCGGTTTTTGTTTTGCGGGGATTCCTGGTGCCAACAAGCCGCATGCCCATGTCAACCATGATCGCCATTCACGGGCGGGCGGGCCGCTTGTCCTTGCTGCCTTGAAGTATTGTCGGGCTGGAACCAATTTCCTTGAAAGCCCGATTTTCTGCCGGGATGTCGGCTTTGTCTGCGAATCTTTACTCGTCGGCGCCGATGGTTGTGGCAAGGGCGCCGGCAATCCGGTCGGCGTGCCGTTCGATGGCCGCTCCGTCGCGGCCCTCGATGAGCAGGCGCACCTTGGGTTCGGTGCCGGAATACCGCAGGAGGATCCGTCCCGACGCGCCGAGAGCGTCCCGGGTTTCTTTGACCAGCGAGGCCACGGGTTCGAGGGATTCGAGCGGGGGTTTGTCGCGCACGCGCAGGTTGCGCTGGGCCTGCGGGTATTTCGTGAGGACCGTTTTCAACGCGGAGAGCGGGCGTCCGGTTTCGACCATCGCGCGCAAAATTTGCAGCGCGCTCACAATCCCGTCCCCCGTCGTCGCATAATCGCGGAAAATCATGTGGCCGCTCTGCTCCCCGCCCACGTTGAGGCCTTCGCGCAGCATCGCCTCGATCACGTAGCGGTCCCCCACCTTCGTGCGCAGCACCCTGCCGCCGCGCGTGGCAAGGCATTCATCGAGGCCGAGGTTGCTCATGATGGTGGCGACCAGCGTGTTCGAGGCCAGCTCGCCGCGGGTCATGAATTCGGTGGCCGCGATGGCAAGGATCTCGTCGCCGTCCACAAGCGCGCCGTTTTCGTCGCAGAGGAGGACGCGGTCGGCGTCGCCGTCGTGGGCGATGCCGGCGTGGGCGCCGCAGGCGACGGTGAGTTCGCAGAGGACTTCCGGGTGGGTGCTGCCGCAGGCGGCGTTGATATTGGTGCCGCTGGGGGCGTTGTGGGCGACGGTGAGTTTGGCGCCGAGTTCCCGCAGGATGCAGGGGGAGGACTTGTAGGCGGCTCCATTGGCGCAGTCGAGTGCCACATGCAGCCCCTCGAGGGTCATGCCGCGGGGAAAACTCTGCTTGGCAAATTCCACGTAGCGCCCCAGCGCGTCATCGATCCGGAACGCCTTGCCGATCTTCAGGGCGGTCGGGCGGATGTTTTCGATCTCGCCGCTGAAGACGAGGTCTTCGATCCGCTGTTCGATGTCGTCGTCGAGCTTGTAACCGTCGGCACGGAAGAATTTGATGCCGTTGTCTTCGTAGGGGTTGTGGGAGGCGGAGAGGACGATGCCGGCATCGGCGCGCAGAGACCGCGTGATGTAGGCGACCCCGGGGGTTGGCAGGGGGCCGATCACCAGCGCATCCACACCGAGAGAGGTGATGCCGGCGACCATCGCGTTTTCCAACATGTAGCCCGAGAGACGGGTGTCCTTGCCGATCACGATTTTGGGTCTGCCTCCGGCGCGGCCCGAGCCGTTGCCTCCGAAGACGTGGGCGGCGGCACGCCCGAGCTTGAGCGCCGTCTCAGCGGTCACCGGCTCGATATTGGCGACGCCGCGCACGCCGTCGGTGCCGAAGAGTTTGCGTCCGTTGTTGTTCACTTGCGTTGGGGTATTGTCCATGCGGGGTTGGCCCGCGGGTCAGGCCCCTGCGGGTTTCCGGGCACGTTCTGCTTGACCAGATACCACAGGACGGTCGCGAGCATCAGGCACGCGAGCTTGGGCCTCCAGTCCTCCAACAGGATCTTTTTGATCGGGTTCATGAAACAACAACCGCGTCAGCAGGCCGCGGAATTCGTCGGGCTTGAGGTTGCGCTCCAAGACCCCCCCGTGACAAATGGAAATTTGCCCGGTCTCCTCGGAAACCGTGATCGCCACCGCATCGGATTCCTCGCTCAACCCGAGCGCCGCCCGGTGCCTCAACCCGAGGTCGCGGTCCAAATCCTCGCGCTGGGTGAGCGGAAATATGCAGGCCGCCGCCACCAGACGCTCTTTGCGCACGATCACCCCGCCGTCATGCAAAACCGTCTTGGGCTGAAAAATCGTCAGCACAAGCTCCTTGGTATATTCGGCGTCGAGTTGCACCCCCGTCTCGACGAAGGGCTTGAGGGAAATCTCCCGCTCGATCGCCAACAACGCACCGAACCCCTTGCTCGCCAGCTCAAAAACCGTGTCGGCCAAATCCTCGATCACCTCGCTTTTCTCAAACCCCGGACTGAAAAAGGGATGCGATCCGAGATCGGTCAGCGCCCGCCGCAACTCGGGCTGAAAAATCACCACCAGCGCAATGGCCAGAAATACCGACAGGCTGCGCAAAATCCATCCGATCACCACCAAGTTGAGCAATTGGGACACCAGCACAAGGCTCAGAAACACCATCGCCAAACCGATCATAATGCGCGCCCCGTACGTGCGGTGCAGGTTCCGGTAGGAAAAATACAGGACAGCCGCAATGATCAGGATCTCGACCGCCGAAGTCCACGACGACGCCAAAAAATCTCCGATCTTTTCAAACATCGCTCGTGGCGCCCTGCGGGGCGGGTGCCGCGCCGAGGATCGCCTCGGTCATGCGCAGGGCCTGCGTGTGGGGTGCGGGGTCGTGGACGCGGAAGATTTTTGCGCCGCGTTCGCGGCAGAAGCTGGTGAGGGCGACGCCGGGCCAGTGGCGTTCTGGGATCGAGGGTGCGTCGGCGGCCCAGGCAAGGAACGATTTGTGGGAGACGCCGACCAGAAGGGGTCTGCCCGCTGTCGCGAGGGAAGCGCCTGCAAGGAGAAGGGCGCGGTTGTGGCGCGGGGTTTTTCCGAATCCGATGCCCGGGTCGAGGGCGATGGTGTCCGCGCGCATGCCGCATTGTATTGCTGCCTCGAAGCGCTGTCGAAGAAATTTGCCGACCTCGGCGACCGGATCGTCGTAGCGGGGATTTTCCTGCATGGTGCGGGGTGTGCCGCGCATGTGCATGAGGACGACCCCCGCGCCGGTTTCGAGCGCAACGGCGGCCATGCCGGGATCGCCGCGCAGGGCCGTGATGTCGTTGATCACATCGGCTCCGGCCCGGATGGCCGCGCGCGCGACGACGGTTTTCGAGGTGTCGATGG
>CAZGNH010000180.1:0-1701 GCA_964527025.1 uncultured Chthoniobacterales bacterium
TGCCGGCCCATCACCTCGACCACCATCACCCTCCGGTGGCTTGTGGCGGTCGTGTGGAGACGGTCGAGGGAATCGGCGACGCACTCCACCGCGGAGTCAAAACCAAAGGTGACATCCGTTGCAGCAAGGTCGTTGTCGATGGTCTTGGGAATTCCTACGACGGGAATGCCTCCCTCCGAGAGCTGCAGCGCCGTGGCCAGCGACCCGTCGCCTCCCACCACGATCAATGCCCGCAAGCCCAGCGCATGGCATGTCTGCGCCACCTGCGCCACCATCTTCCGCGCCCCGGCCTCCTTCTCGGCGCCGCCCACGCGCGAGGAGAAGTGTCCGCGGTTCGTCGTGCCAAGAAGGGTCCCCCCAAGAGGCATGACCCCGGCTGTGGCCGTCCGGTCAAGCTCGACAACATCCCCCGGCGGCAGCAGCCCCTCGAAGCCGTCCCGGAACCCCACAAGACGCCACCCAAGGCGCCCCGCCGCGCGGCTCGCCCCGCGCAAGACCGCGTTCAGGCCGGGGCAATCGCCCCCGCTGGTCAAAATTCCTATCGTCGTGTTTTCCATGGTCTGGTTGGCCGCGCGGCACACCCGTGCGGCAGGCGTTTCACAGGGTCGAGGACCGTTTGAGTTTGCGGTCCCCGGCGGCCCACTGGTCGTAGAGTTGCCAGCCGCGGCGGACCAATCCGAGCCCCTCGGTTGCACGGTCGCCGGAGCCGAGCAGCACGACGATGATCCGGCGCGGCGTGATATGCGTTGTCTCACCATCTCTGCGCACCTCGGGTTTGCGTTCGGAGCTCAGGGCAATGCAATCGCCCGAGCGGGCGGTGCGTCCGGTTTTGACGCCGTCGATGCCGTCCTGATTCAGCAGGGGGTTGGTGTTTGCGAGGGTGACGGGGATCTCGGTTCCCGCGCGCAGGATGGTGATGGTGCGCGACTGCTGGGCGACATAAAACGGGAAGTCGGCTTCGCTGTAGGCGTAGCGGACCAGCCGGGCGATGTCGGCCGCGGTGGAATGCGGCGGGGACATGTCGGTGCGGGAATCGATGCCCGAGGGGTTCAGGAAGAGCGTCCGGCGCATCCCGAGGGTGCGGGCGAGGGCGTTCATATGGGAGACGAAGTTGCTGACGGGGGAGAGCCCCTGGGGGTTGGGGAGCCGGGTTCCCGCGTGGTTGGCGAGGGCGGTCGCGGCGATATTGTCCGAGGCGAGCAGGGCGCAGTAGATCAAATCGCGGACGCGGATTGAGTCGCCTTGTTGGAGGCCGGCGTTGTTGATGCCGCCGGCCTGCATGGCCACCGGGGAGACCAAGGCCCACTCGGCAAGGCCCAGTTGGCCGAGCTCGGCCATGTCCAGTACAACACAGGCCGTGGCAACCTTTGTGATGCTGGCGATCTGCCTCTTTTCGTTTGCACCGCGCGCGTCAAGGATGTGGCCGGTCTGGTTGTCCACAATAACAAAAGAGGAAGCCGGAGCGGCTCCCGCAAAAACAGCCGCCAGCAGTGGCGCAAGGAGGGCCGCCCGCCTGCGGGCTCGAAAAATCACACCATTGCATCGGGTCGTCATGAGCCCCCAGAATAGCGGTCACGCCCGCAACTTCAAACCCAAGTTTGCCGCATTTCGTTTCCCATCCGCGCGGTTCCCGGGTAGCATGCCCGCACGATGTCCTTTCCCAAGAAAACCCTCGAGTCGTTGTGGGCGCCGTGGCGGGTC
>CAZGNH010000181.1:0-3432 GCA_964527025.1 uncultured Chthoniobacterales bacterium
CGGGATCTCGCCTTTGAACGGGCCATACTCTTTGAAGAGATTGCTCGAGGTGCCGTGGCCTTTGGTGAGGTTGACGAGGTCGGTTTCGAAGCCGATGAGGCCGCGGGTGGGGATGGCGGCCTCGACAAGGACGCTGTGGGGCTTGTGCTCCATGTTGACGATTTCGGCTTTGCGGGCGGCAAGGCACTGGAGGATGTCGCCGAGACTCTCGGGCGGGACGTCCACGTAGAGGGTTTCCATGGGTTCGAGCAGGGCGCCGCCGGGGTCTCTGTGGTAGATGACCTCGGGGCGTGAGACGAGGAGCTCGAAGCCTTCGCGGCGCATTTGTTCGACGAGGATGGCGATCTGCATTTCGCCGCGGGCTTTGACTTCGAATTGGCCGGCGGTTTCCGTATCGGAGACCGAGAGGGAGACGTTTGTGCGGGTTTCCCGGACGAGGCGGTCCTTGATTTGGCGGGCGGTGAGGAGGCGTCCTTCGCGTCCGGCAAGGGGTGAATCGTTGACGCACAGGCGCATGGTGATGGTGGGGGGGTCGATTTCGACAAAGGGCAGGCCCTCGGCCTCTTCGTTGTCCACCAGAGTCTCGCCGATGAACACGTCCTCGAATCCGCAAATCCCGACGATATCTCCGGCCTTGGCCTCGGGAATCTGGATTTTTTCCAGCCCGCGATGGCCGAAAACCGCGGTGATATTGCCGCGCTCGCGGCGTCCGCCCTTGTGGATGCAGACGATGCTTTGTCCGACGCGGGCGCTGCCGCTGGTGACGCGCCCGTAGGCGATGCGCCCGAGGTAGTCGCTGTAGTCGAGGTTTGAGACGAGCATTTGGAAGTGGGGGTCCTCCGAAACGGGCGGTGGCGGGATGTGCCATGCGATGGCCTCGTAGAGAGGAAGCATCGTGGTGCTGGGATCGACCAGCTCGCGCTTGGCAACACCGTCCTTCGCGCTCGCGTAGATGTGCGGAAAATCCAATTGCTCGTCCGTCGCCTCGAGCTCGAGGAACAACTCGAAGACCATGTCGAGAACCTTGTGGGGACGCGCATTTTCGCGGTCGATTTTATTGATGACCACCAGCGGCTTGAGCCCGTTTTCCATCGCCTTGCGCAGAACGAATTTCGTCTGTGCCTGCGGCCCGTCGTGCGCGTCCACCACCAACAGGACGCCGTCCACCATCTTCATGATCCGCTCGACCTCGCCGCCGAAGTCGGCATGCCCCGGGGTGTCCACGATGTTGACGTGGTAGTCGCGCCACTCAAACGCGGCGTTTTTGGCGCGGATCGTAATGCCTTTTTCGCGTTCGAGGTCCATCGAGTCCATCATGCGATCGTCGGTTTTCTGGTTGTCGCGGAAGGTGCCCGCCTGTTTGAGGAGCTGGTCCACGAGGGTGGTTTTCCCGTGGTCCACGTGGGCGATGATGGCGATGTTGCGGATATGAGTCATGAGGATGGTTTGCGGACTGATGGATCGTCCGGGCGCGGGATATTGGCTGCACCGGTGCGTTGCAGCAAGCCAAGAAGTGCGGTGGCGGCGTCGGGGGGGGTCACCGCCTTCATGCAGCGGAAATCCAGCGGGCAGGTGCGCAGGAAGCACGGGCTGCATTCGACCTGGTGGCGCAGGGTGGTGCTCGAGGGCCGGCGGGGACCGGTTAAGAGGGGTTCGGTCGAGCCGAAGACGGCGACGAGGGGGACGCCGAGGTGGTCGGCAAGGTGCATGGTGCCGGTGTCGTTGGTGAGCAGGGCGCTCGATGCGGCCAGCCCGCGGATGAGCCCCGCAAGGTCCGTCTTGCCGCAGAGGTTTTCGGCGCGTCCGGCGAATCCCGAGAGAATTTCCGCGGCGACCGGTGCGTCCGAGGCAGTCCCAAAAACGACCCACCGGCAGGAAATGCGGGCATCCAAATCGTCCATGACCGCGCGGAAGTTCCCGGCGGGCCACCGCTTGGCAGGTCCGAATTCGGCGCCGGGGCAGACGGCGATGACCACCTCCCGCGGCGGCGACCATGCGGGCGGATGGGGCGGTGGGATTTCCCCGCCGCACCGCAGGGCGATGTGCGCATAGCGGTCGGCATGGTGCACGGGTCGTGGCACGCGCACGCGCTGTTTTTCCTTGATGATTTGGTTGAGGAGGGCGGAGCGGAAATGCCCCCGGAGACCGACCCTGCGCGGAATCCCCGCCAGCCAGACCTCGAGGGCCGCGCGCAGGGAATTCGGGAAAAGGACGGCCGCCTCGAAACGGCCCCGCAGCCGCCGCGCCACCGCCCACACCGACTCCCCCGGCGCGATGGATACCACTGCGTCAACATCCGGAACCGACTCCCACAGGGGCACGAGCTTGGCGGGGGCGAGGACGGTCAGCCGCGCGTCCGGACGTCCGGTTTTGAAGGCCCGGACGGCGGGGATGCTCATGACCGCGTCTCCGAGCCAGTTCGGCGACCTTGCGAGGAGGCGGAAGGGTTGCAGGGGCGGGCACCCGGGGGGCACGAATGTTCCCCGTTTTTGGGTCACCGTCAAAAAGCGCGGGTGGGGGATCCTCCACCGGTTGTGAACCCAGAGCCAGTCGCGGGGCGACGAGCGGATTTGGTCTTCGAGGGCGCGGTTGATGCGGGTGGTGACCTCCCCGATGCCGGCATTGGCCGCCGGGAGTTCTTCGCCGACCGTGACCTTCCAGCGCGCGAATCCGGCCGAGGTGATGGCCACCGGAATGATTGCGGCTCCGGTACGCGCGGCAAGGGTCGCAGCGAGGGTCGATGTCGAGCTCAGGCGCCCGAAAAACGGCGTCCACATCCCTCCGGTCGCGGCATTCTGATCCACAAGCACCCCCAGCACTCCGGGCTCCCGCAAAAGCGCAAGGGCCCCTTGAAACCCGCGTCTGCGCTCGAAAGTCAGCACGCCGAGCCTGCGCCGGTCGCGGTTCACAAGACGGTCAATGCGCGCATTCCGCAGCGCCTGATACACCGTGCCAAACCGCGCTTCGGGCACCTGAAACACCAACTGGGCATACAGCTCCCAATTGCCGATGTGGTTGATCGCCAGAACGACCCCGCGCCCGCCGCGCACGCATCGGCGGATGTGGTCAAGCCCCTCGATCGGCGCAATGCGCGAAATGTCCTCCTGCGAAAGCGCCGGGATCTTGAAGGCGCACAGGAGATTGGCGCCGAGGGTCGCGAAATGCTCCCGCACCAGCGCCCGCGCCTCTTGGGGCGTCATCTCTCCGGCAAACGCCCGCAGGATGTTGTCAAAGGCCAGCCGCCGGTAACGGGCCAGAAAAATCCAACACACCGTCCCAAGCACCCGCCCCAAGACGAAACACACCCCAAGGGGCAACGCCCGCACAAGCCGGATCACCCCCGCCGCCACCCAATATGCCGCCATGTTTGCCACAAGCAGAGACCACCACTCCAGCCGCCCGCGCGCAATGCCCAAAAAATCCGCCGTTTCA
>CAZGNH010000182.1:0-2987 GCA_964527025.1 uncultured Chthoniobacterales bacterium
ACCGGGGTGTCGACGGCGGTTTCCCCGCCGACTTTGAGGAACGCGCGCTGTTTGCCGAGCGAGACATGGATGCTGACGTTGTCGGGGGTGGCTTTTTCCAGCACGCGGGGCGTGACTTTCGGAGGGCTTTGTTTCGAGACGAGCCGGGAGGCTTTTTTTTGTTCCTTGCGCGGTGTGGGTCGCGGGTCGGAGGCGCTGGCGGCAGGCGGCAGGCCGGCGGCTGCCAGCAGCAAAACCGCCGAAAGACACCCGGCCCGCAAGACAACACCCCGCCAAACTCGACATTCCACGGCTCCGGGCTTAACGCTTCCGCCGCCTTCGCGCAACGAGATTCCTGTCATGGCCGGGCCGCCGCGCGCATCTCCCAAATGTGCGGACGGCATGCGACGCGGCTTCGCCGCACGGTGTTTTCCCATCGCGCCCGGGCTGTCCGTTTGGGCGGTATGTTTGCGTTTGCCGTGCCGGTGTGGTGGGGTCCGCCGCCCGCCGCCGTGGGGCGGTCCCTTGAGGGGATGAATCCGCCGCCGTTGGCGGAGGCCGCGGTGGTGGAGGTCGAGCGTGGCGGGGAGGTTGAAATTCCCCTGCGGGCTTCGGGCCGGGTGCCCGGACGGCCGCGCTTTTTGATCCGCCGGGATCCCGTGCACGGATCCCTCGGGGAGATCCGCATCGTCGACAAGAACACGGCGGTGGTGACCTACAGGCACTCGGGCGCGCGGGGAACCTCCCATGACGATTTCCGTTTTGCCGTGCAGGCGGTTGACTCGCCGGTCTCGGCCCCCGCGGAAATTACGATCTCGATCAAAGAGCCTCCGCCAAAGATTCGCGGGCCGGCGTCGGTGGATTTCGGGTCGGTTGGGGTTGGCGGGTCGCGGGTGCGGGAAATTCATTTTGTCAACGAGGGGGGATCCGCGACGACGATGCGTGTCGAAGTCGGGGCGCCGTGGGCGTTGGTTTCTCAGGACGTTCTGGACTTGCCCGCGGGGGAAACGCGTGTTGTCGGGGTGGAGTTCCGTCCGGAGCGTGCCGGCACATTTGGAGGGACGCTGCGTTTGTCCGGCGATCCGCCTTTGCTTGTGGCCCTCTGGGGGGAGGGGGCCGCGCTCTTCGGGATCGAACCGGAGGGGGAACTGGTTGCGGTGGATTCCGCGCGCGCGTTTCCCGCCCTGAGGGTCAAAAACCTGACCGACCGGGATCTCGAGATCGGGTTTTCCGTTCCCGCACACGTGGAAGAGATCCCGCCGATGGTGCTTCCGGCCGGGGCGGCGGGGGAGGTGCGTTTTGAAATTTCGGGTGGATGGAAGGGACCGGTGGAAGGCGGGGCGGTGATTGGAGCGGAGGGTTCCGAGGTGCGTGTTCCGTTGCGGGCCGGGGGAGCGCCGGCCCGGTTGGTGCTTGATGGTGCGGCATCCGTCGATCTCGGGGAGGTTCACGCAGGGGAACGGGTTGTCTTCGAGACGCGTGTTGGCAACTCGGGGGGCTCGCCGGCCATGCTCGATGCGGATGTGCCCGCGGATTTTGTCGTGATTCCCGCGCCGGAAACCATCGTTCTGCCTCCCGACGGAAGCCGTACCTTCACAGTCGCCCTCGAATCCACCCGCCCGGGTGCCATCGAAGAAACCGTCGCTTTTCATGAACCCGGCGGCAGCCGGATCGCTCTTGCCGTCCGGGCGACCATCGGGGGCGGTGCCCCGCCGCCGCCGGCGCCGCCGGGGGCCGTTCCCACCCGGAATCTCATCCTGCCGGAACCGCCGGACGGAATCCCCGGCGTGGCACAGGGCGGCGGTGTCTGGATGCCCCCGGGCGGATTTCAGCTCCTCGCGCAATCTCCCGGCTCGGTTGTGATCGGGTGGCGCGAAGAGGAACCCGTCCCCGCCCGTTATCTTTTCGAGTGGAGGTCCCTTGAATATGCCGGCGATGACCTTCCGCCAAAAATCCTCTGGCACCCCATGCCCGAAGTGCGCTTCCAACGGAAATCCGACGGTGTCTCAGCCACCATCATGCGCCTGCCCCCCGACAGCTCGTGGTTCGTGCGCTTTGTGCCCGTCGGACCCAAAGGCGCGCGCCTGACCCCCTCCGGAACTCTCCGGATCGAATCCCCCCCGCTCCCCCGCGCACCGTGGAAAACCATCCTGCTCGTGACAGTCCTCTGCGCCGCCGCCGCCGCCTTCGCCGCACGCACCATCGCCAAAATCCGCGCCGCATCCCGTGCCGCCGAACTCAAGCGCATTGCAGAGATCGAAAACCGCCCGTGAGCGGGATTTTTCGGAGACCGACGCGGGGCGCATTTGCGAGGAGAGCAAAAGCGGAACGAGTGGCGGCAGAGTCGCGCGGAAGATTTCATCGCGCCCAGAGGTCGCGATTCACCAAAAACCTGATCGCGCCGGGACGTCGCGATCCACCCGGTTTGCCATTTCCGCGCAGGCCCAAGGTGGATCGCGACGTCCCGGCGCGATGGGAAAACCGTTTGCAACCTTCGAAGATGCGCCCACCCCGCGCGTTTCCATTGGAAATCGCATTGCGCAAGAGCCCGCGGCAGGCGATGGTGCCCCCTCAACCAAACGATTTCATCCCATGCAACTTGCAATGATCGGACTCGGCAGGATGGGCGCCAATATGGTGCGCCGCCTCATGAAACAGGGCCACCAATGCGTCGTCTTCGATGCCAACCCGAAAGCGGTCGCGGATCTTGCCGCGGAGGGAGCCGTGCCCGCCTCCTCGGTCGCGGATCTTGCCGCCAAGCTCGAGGCTCCCCGCAATGTCTGGCTCATGGTTCCCGCGGGCATCACCGACAAGGTTGTCGCCGATGTGGCCGCGCACCTTGAAAAGGGCGACACGATCATTGACGGGGGCAATTCGTATTTTCGTGATGACCGGCGCCGTGCCTTGGAGCTCGAGCCGCGCGGTATTTTCTACGTGGACTGCGGCACGAGCGGGGGCGTCTGGGGGCTCGAACGCGGTTACTGCCTGATGATCGGCGGGGGAGACGA
>CAZGNH010000183.1:0-4483 GCA_964527025.1 uncultured Chthoniobacterales bacterium
CTTGAAGACAGGGTCGAAAAGGCCGAGGCCGAGGTGCAAAGCGCCTTGGTTGTGATTGACAAGACGAAGGTGAGTGTCGTCGAGTTGAAGTCCCAGCTCGCCCAGGCCCGCGACACAATCGAAAACCTCAAACGCGACGGCCCCGACATGGGCGCCATCCGCGCCCAACGCCAGGAAGAAACCAACCTGTTCCTGAAAAAACTCGCCGAGGCCGGCGCCGATGCGGAAGTCCTCCAGGAGGAAAATGAACGCCTGTTCGCCAAACTCGAACGCGCCGCCACCTACATCGGTTCCAGTGACGCCATCCGCCGGTCGCTCATCGAGGAACGCGCCGCCCTCGCCTCCGCCCGCGATCAGGCCGCCGCCGAACTCGAAGGTGCCCGCAGGGAAGCCGACGAATCCCGCGCCGCCCACACCGCCGCCACCGAGGAAATCAAGGAACTCGCCGAACAGATCTCCGAACTCACCCGCGGCAACCAGGAACTCGAAAAGGCCCTCGCCGATGCCCGGGAATCCGGAGCCGGCAAGGAGGAAATCGACCGCCTCATGGCCGAAAATATCGAGCTTACGAAAAAACTGGCCGGCGTCCGCATGGAGCTCGAGGAGGCCGGCGGCGGAGCCGCCTCGGCCGCCCTGCAAAGCGAACTCAACAGCGTCAATGACCGCCTCCTTCAGGCGGAGGCGGAAATCGCACGGCGCGACGCCCGCATCGAGGATCTCGCCCGCCAGCTCGACGAGACCTCCGGCGAGCTCGCCCGGTTGCGCCTCCTGCCCGTGCCCTCGCCGGAGGAACAAAGGCTGCTTGCCGAAAACGATGTCCTGCGCGGCATCATCCTGCGCCAGATCAAACAACAAAACCGCCGCGACGAAGCCCACCGCGCCCTCGAAGAAGAACTCGCCACTCTGCAAGTCGAGTCGGCCACCCTGCGCGGCCACATCGCCGTCCTGGCCACACCCGTCCTCGAACTCCTCCCCGACGAGCGTTCCCTGTTCAAAGATCCCGTCTCCCTGCTCACGGAAGCCGAGCCCTCGCGCCTCGAGGTCGATATCGCCATCACCAAACCCACCACCGAAGAAGCCATCGCCAACATCACCCCGCAAGCCCCCAAGGGCGCCTCCTCGCTCTCCCCCGACGCCCGGGAACTCGTCCGCACAGCCCAGCAGCTCTTCGACGAAAAAAATTACACCGAAGCCGAGAAAACCTACCAAAACCTCGCCGCCATGGTCCCGGACAACTACTTTGTTCTCTCGAATCTGGGAGCCGTCCAAATCGAGGCCGGCAAACTCGCCGCCGCGGAAGTCGCCCTCGCCAAAGCCATCGAGATCAGCCCGGAGGATTCCTTCGCCCACACCCACCTCGGAATCGCCCACAGCCGCCAAGGGCGCTTCGACGACGCCCGCGCGGTCCTCACCCGCGCCACCGAACTCGATGCCAATGACGCCGTCGCCTTCAACTACCTCGGCGTCTGCCTCGCCCAACAGGGCATGCGCGATGACTCGGAAAAACACCTCAAGCGCGCCATCGCCATCGACCCGAATTATGCCAACGCACACTTCAACCTCGCCGTCCTTTACGCCACAACCAAACCCCCGGCCGTCGAACTGGCCAAACAACACTACGACCTCGCCACGCGCCTCGGAGCCACGCCCGATGCATCTCTCGAACGCCTGATCCAATGATCCGCGGGCCGTCCGCCCGCCCGGCACCTCTGCCATGTCCCACCGTCTTCTCCGTGTCACCGAAGCCCTCAAACGCGAGCTGGGCGCGATCATCCTGCGGGAGCTCTCCTTCCCGGTTCCTTTGGTCACCATCAGCGCCGTCGATATCACCCCCGACCTCAAAAACGCCCATGTGTTCGTCAGCGCCATTGCCGACGCACCCCAGCGCCAGGCCATCCTCTCGGAACTCGCAAAAAATCGCGTCATGCTGCAAACCGCGCTGGCCAAACGTGTCATCCTCAAGCACACTCCGCACCTCCACTTCAAATTTGACGAGTCGATCGAACGCGGAACGCGCGTTCTGGAAATCCTCGACGAACTCGGCCTCGACCCATGACCAACGCCTCATTCGATGACATTGCCTCCGTGCTGCGCGAGGCACGCTCGGTGCTTGTGGCCAGCCACATGCGCCCGGACGGCGATGCCCTCGGCTCCACGCTTGCCATGGCCATCCACCTGCAGGGGCTCGGCAAAACGGTGGCCGCCTGGAACGAGGACGGTGTGCCGGAGAAGTTCCGTTACCTGCCCGGCCACGGGGTGCTGGTGGCGCCGCCTCCGGGGCGGCATGATTTTGACTGTGTTCTCGCGCTCGACACGGCCAGCCGTGTCCGGCTTGGTTCGGTCCTCGATTCCATCGGGGATGCGCCCGTCTGGATCAATATCGACCACCACGTGAGCAACGAACGATTCGGCACCATCAACCGCATCGACCCGACCGCGCCCGCCACCGGCCAGATCCTCTTTGAATTTTTCGAAGCCATGGGTGTTCCGCTCGAAGGTGGCATTGCGGAAAACCTCTTCGCCGCCATTTCGACCGACACCGGTTCGTTCCAGTACCGCGGCACCGACGAACGCACGTTCCTTGCCGCCTCGAAGCTCGTTTCCGCCGGAGTGGATGTCGCCGACCTCTCGCTGGAAATGTACGACCGCCAGCCGCGCCGCCGCCTCGACCTCCTGCGCCATGCTCTCAATACCGCCGTCTTTCACTGCGGCGGACGGCTCGCCACCTTTTCCCTCTCCATGGCCGACGTGGCGGCCTTGAAAGTCCAACCCGACGACAACGAGGGCATCATCGACCACCTGCGTTCGGTGGAAGGCGTCGTCGCCGCGGTGTTCTTCGAAGAACTCGGGGACGGCAAGGTGCGCGTGAGCGCGCGGTCGAAGGACCGGCGGGTTGACGTTTGCGCGGTCTGCCGCCAATTCGGGGGAGGGGGCCACCCGCTTGCAGCCGGAGCCCGCATTCCCGGCACGCTGGACCGCGTCGCCGTCGACTTCAGCGCCAAACTTTGCCATGAAATCGCATCAAGGACCTGACGGGGTTTTGCTTGTGGACAAGGCGCCGGGCATGACGTCCCACGACGTGGTTGCCATTTGCCGCCGCGCCCTCGACACCAGAAAAATCGGCCACTGCGGCACGCTGGATCCGCTGGCCACCGGCCTGTTGATTCTCACGATCGGCAGGGGAACGAAGATCCAGGATCTCCTTATGAGTGAAGACAAGGAGTATGTCGGAACGCTGAAGCTCGGGGAAATCACGGACAGCCAGGATGCCGACGGTGAGACGGTCGAGACCCGTCCGGTGCCGCCTCTTGACGGGGATGCGGTTGCGGCTGCCTTTGCCAAATTTCATGGCGATTTTTACCAGACGCCGCCGATGGTGAGCGCCATCAAGAAGGAGGGGGTGCCCCTTTACAAGCTTGCGCGCAGGGGACAAACCGTCGAGCGGGAGCCGCGCTTCGTGCATGTTTACGCCTCGGAGGTGATGGCCGTCCGGCTGCCGGAAGTGGATTTCCGCGTGGTGTGCAGCAAGGGGTTTTACGTGCGCACCTACGCCCACGAGATCGGCCTCGAACTCGGGTGCGGCGCGCACCTTGCGTCCCTGCGGCGCACCAAGTCGGGCCGTTTCTCCGTCGATGGCGCGGTCACTGTCGAAGAGCTCAAGTCCCTTCCGCGCGCGGAGCTGCTGCCCCGTATCCTGAGTCTCCCGGCGGTTTCCCGCCTCCGCGGGGCCTGAATCGCGCCGTGCGGACCCTCACGGACATTGCCCGCCTCGAGGTCGTTCCCGGCCCTGTGTTTCTGGCCGTGGGGGTCTTTGACGGCATGCACCTCGGCCACCGGGCCGTGCTCGGGCGCGCTCTTGCGGACTCCCGTGCCCGCGGCGGCTCGGCGGTCGCCGCCACGTTTGATCCGCACCCCGCACGAACCCTGCGCCCCGACCGCGCCCCGCACCTCCTGACCTCCATGCCCCACAAAGCGCAAATGATCGCATCAATGGGGTTTGCCTGGATGCTGGTCATGCGCTTTGACTCCGCCTTTGCGGAGACCCCGCCGGAGGTCTTTCTTGAATCGCTCCATGCGTCCTGCCGTCCCCTTGCGGAAATTGTCGTCGGTCACGGATGGATGTTTGGCAGCGGGAGGCGCGGGTCGGTCGGGATGATCCGGGAGGCGGGGGCGCGCATGGGGTTCGATGCGGTCGAAATTCCCCCGGTTGCGGCGGGCGGGGAGCAGGTGAGCAGCACGCGCATCCGCCGCGCCATCGCAAGCGGCGACCTCGCAACAGCCGCCCTGTGCCTGGGCCGCCCGTATACGATCCTTGGAACAGTTGTGCGCGGACGCGGCCTCGGAAGCCGCCTCGGCTTCCCCACCGCCAACCTGAGCGCCCACAATGAACAATTTCCCCCCGATGGCGTCTACGCCGTACATGCCTGCCTCCCCGGTTCCCCTCCCATGCCGGGTGTCGCCAATATCGGCGTGCGCCCGACAC
>CAZGNH010000184.1:0-3163 GCA_964527025.1 uncultured Chthoniobacterales bacterium
AAGGACGACACCGAAGGCGGACACCGATTCGATGATCGGCTGGACGATGGCGATGCTTTTGCGGACCCGGAAGCTGTTGCGGCACTGCGTGTCGCTGGATTTGGCGAACTGCGCGGTCTGGTAATCCTCGCGGGCAAAGGACTTGATGACCCGCACCCCCGCAAAACTCTCCTGCAAAATCACCGCCATCGCACCGGCCTCGTTCTCTTCGGCCTTGCCCGCCTGCCGGACCTTTTTGCCAAACACCGCAATGGGAATCATGCAGATCGGGAAAAGGACGAGGGTCGTGAGACTGAACCTCCAGTCCATGTAAACGAGCACACAGACCCCGGTGATGACGGCAATGGGGTTTTTGACGACGTCGCCGGAAATGGAAACGAGGGCGTTTTGGGCCATGCGGGTGTCGTTGACGACGCGCGAGATGAGGCGCCCGGCCTTGGCTTTGTTGAAGAAGTCAAGGGACTGGGAAACGAGGTGGCCGAAGAGCCGGGTGCGGATATCGCGCAGGACGCGGAAGCTGACCCACGCCATGTAGTAGACGCTCATATAGGAACAGATCCCGCGGGCCACCATCACGAGGGGAATCAACATCGTGATCCAAACCACGCTCTCGATGCCCGGCCCGCCTTCCTCCGCCGCCTGCAAGACCTCCATCTGGCCGGCACCCTCCGGCAGCACCTTGTCACCCACCGTCTTGATCACCAGCGGAATCACCCCGTTGAGAACGCCCGAGACCATTCCGAACGCCAGCGCCATCACAAAGCGCACTTTGTAGGGCTTCAGGTAGCCGGCCAGCTTGATGTACGGGCCGTAAAAGCCCCGCAGCAACTCGGGAAAGGGAATTTTCTTTTTGGGTGCCATGGCTGTTGGGTCAGAAGCGGGCGCCGGCCCCGATGAGTTGAAAATACCATGGGACAAGGCGCGATCCCCCGAAGATCCACACAGCCGCCCCGAGTGCCAGAAACGGCCCGAAGGGCACACGCGCTCCCGCGCGGTCCCGCGCGATCAAAATCCCCGCAAGGCCGGAAACAGACCCGACCACCGAGGCGACAAAAATGACAAACAGGACGGCCTGCCACCCGAGGAAGGCACCGATGGCGGCCAGAAATTTTACATCGCCGAAGCCCATGGCCTCGCGCGGGATGACCATCGCGCGGAGGGAGCCGCGGATCACATCGAGCGAATCGAGGGAGGTTTCGGAGTCTCCGAGGATGAGACGGTCGTAGCGGAAAACCGCGCGGCACGGGGACGGGGCGGGCGGTTCCCCGTCAATGGAAAGGCCCGCGCACTCGAGGATCAATTCGTCCGACTCGCGGCTGAAGATCTCCTCCCACCGGAGGTTCTCGGTGCCGACCAAGAGGTCCGCCCGGTCGCCATCCCTGCGCCACTCGAAGGTCTCCCCCTCCCCGAACCGGTGGCGCTTCCTCCCAAAGGCCAGCTTGCCCCCCTCGACAATCAACCACAAAAGCCCGAAACCCAGCACCGCCCCGGCCAGCGACAGCAAACCGCCGAGAAGCGGGGAGGATGTCCCCATCGCACAGGGAACTGCCACACACACCACCAACCCAAGGGCCACGCCACCCCATGTGATCTCGTCGGGTATGATGAAATGCTCGATGTCGATAAATGTGGCGGCGACAAGCAGGGACAACAAAACCCAGTAAACCGGGGCCAGCGGCAGCCCGTGCACCAGCCACACGGCAAGGAACAAACCGGCCGTGAGCGCCTCGACCAGCGGGTAGCGTACGGAAATGGGCCCCCGGCACCCCGAGCACCTGCCCCGGAGCACCAGCCAGCTCACCACAGGAAGATTTTCATGCCATGGGATCATTTTCCCGCAGGCCGGACAAAACGAACGCCGCGGATCCCGCAGACTGATTCCGCGCGGCATCCGGTAAATGCAGGCGTTCAGAAACGACCCGACCACCGCACCCAATACCACCGCAAACCCCGCAAGGACCGCATCCCTCATTCTTTGGGAAGACCCTCTTCGACAATCTCACACAGGGCATGGAGCAAAAACTTGTGCGCCTCCTGCACCCGCGCGGTCACCTTCGAGTCCACAACAATCTCAATGTCGGCCGCGCCGGTCGTGAACCCGCCCCCCTTGCCCAAAAATGCAATCGTCGCCATCTTGCGGCGCCGTGCCTCCTCGATCGCAGACAGCACATTGCGCGACTTTCCGCTTGTCGAAAACGCCATGAGCACATCCCCCTCCGCGCCAAAGGCCCGCACCTGCCTCGAAAAGACATCCTGGAAGGCGTAGTCGTTGGCAATGGCCGTGATCAGCCCGGCGTCGCAGGCCAGAGCCATGGCCGGGTAGGGAGGGCGGTCGGCGCTGAACCGGCATGTGAATTCGGTCGCAAAGTGCGCGCTGTCCGCGGCGCTTCCCCCGTTGCCGCAGGTCAGCAGCTTGCGCCCCGCGAGCAGGGATTCGAGCACGACGCCGGCGGCGCTCACGAGGGGTTTCTCGAGTGCGGCGAGCGCACGGATTGTATCGAGGGCATCGTCAAGGGATTTAAGGAATGAGGATTTCATGGCATGGGGTTGGTTCGGGCGAGGGCCGGGTGTGTGGCGGCGATCTCCCCGAGGGCCGGCCACGCGGCAATATCCATCTGACAAAAAAGATTCAAATACACCATCACCGCCCAGGCAGGGTGGCTGCCCAGCAGGGCATCGACCGCATCGCGCAGCACACCGTCTTCCGGCTGTTCGGGCAGCGAATCGATGAGCCCCTCCCCGTCGTGGGAAACATGCAGACGGTCCAAGAAGTCCGTGAGCATGGGGCGCCGGCATGCAAAAAGCCAGTTTTGAAGCACTTCGGATGCAATGTCGGCGTTGGACTTGCGGCCCATCTCCGCGGCCATCCACGCATGCCGTTCGGGCAGCGGCTTTTTGTCCAGAAAAGCCGGGCGGAGCTTTTTCCGGGCGGCAAGCAACCGTGCAGCCGTCCGGTATGCGGTGCGGTTTTGCTCCCGGAGGCCGTCCAGCAACTCGCACGCCTGGCCGGGTTCGAGCGCCGCCATGATTTCGTTTGCGGTCATCCTTGAAGGCCCTGCCATAAAGCCCCCGCCCCCCGGCGTCAAGACCGCCGGAGGGAATCGTTCATTTCCCAGCGGGCAGCATTTGACACCCCGCCCCAAAGACGCTTTCATCGCAGGCC
>CAZGNH010000185.1:0-18570 GCA_964527025.1 uncultured Chthoniobacterales bacterium
CCCGGCGCCGGCGCCCCCCGAAAAGCCCCCGCCACATCCGCATACCCGATCACCTGCAAAACCGAACGCACCGCCTGCTCAAGCCGGCACACCGGAATCACGTTCTCGTCAAAATCCTGCTCGAGGTATCGCGTGACACTCTCGGCAACATGCGGCGCCAACCACCACTTCGGGTAACCGGCTCCGGCCGCCGACTCTGCCAGCGCCCCGCACAGCCACCCCCGCTCGAAGGCATGCACCCGCCCGTCGCCGAAGCGTACAAGAGGCAGATTGTCTCGCAGGGCGATCATGCGTGGAAAAGTTCGGGCTGGGCCGGCGTCCGGACCGCGCGGCGCTCAAGGGATTGGATTTCCTCCAGAAAGTCGCCGATCTCCTGAAACTGCCTGTACACCGAGGCATAGCGCACGTAGGCAATCGGGTCGATCGCATGCAAGCGGTCCATCACCCGCGCCCCGATCTCCCGCGAGGAAATCTCGCGCGACTCGCCCCCCTCCAGCTCGTGAATGATCTCCTCAACCGACGCTTCAATTGCCTCGATCCCCACCGGACGCTTCTCACACGCCTTCTCAAAACTCGCATACAGCTTGCGCCGGTCGAAGGGCTCGTGCCTCCCGTCTCTCTTGATCACCCGCAACTCCACCCGCTCAATGTGCTCGTAGGTCGTGAACCGCGACTCGCACGTCAGACACTCGCGGCGTCGGCGAATGCTCTCACCGTCTTTGGAGACACGTGAGTCGATGACCTTGTCGTCAAGAGAACCGCACTTGGGGCAACGCATTGTGTTGCAGGAAGAGTTTCATGGCACAAAAACACAACATCTTGTGATGTCAAGCATTTTGGCCGCTCCGGTCTCGATGCGTTTGCACTTGCGAATTTTTCGAAGCATGATGGGATTTTGCAACACATCCGAAAAAACTATGAAAGAGGAATATGATTTGGTGGTGGTTGGCGGCGGACCCGCCGGTTATGTCGGCGCGATCCGGGCTGCGCAGCTTGGCAAGAGCGTGGCCGTGGTCGAGATGGAGCGCGCCGGCGGGACATGTCTGAACTGGGGGTGCATCCCGACCAAGTCGCTCCTCAAAAACGCAGAGGTCATGCAATTGATCGGCAAGCATGCCGGGGACTTCGGGATCAGCGTGGACAATGTGCGTTTTGATTGGGGGAAGGTGATCGGGCGCAGCCGGAAGGTATCGGACCGGCTGGCCGGCGGCATTGAAATGCTTTTCAAGAAGAACAAGATCGACCTGATTTCCGGCACGGGGTCGGTGCCCGAGGCGGGGGTTGTCGAGGTTGCGGGTGCCGACGGAAAGGCCGCCGCGGTGAAGGCCAAAAACATCCTCGTCGCCACCGGCGTTCGGAGCCGCGAAATGCCGGGCCTGCCATGCGACGGCGAAAAAGTCATCAACAGCCGCCAGGCCATGGTCCTCGAAAACCAGCCGGAGGATATCATCATCATCGGCGCCGGAGCCATCGGAGTCGAGTTCGCGTATTTTTTCAATGCCTTTGGAACGAAGGTGACCCTCGTCGAAATGATGCCGCACATTCTTCCGGTCGAGGACACCGAGGTCGGCATCGCTCTCGAGAAATCGCTTGCCAAGCAGGGGATCCGCCTTCTCACCGGAGCCAAGGTGGAAAAGGCACAGGTGGGGGCGCAGGGAGTCAATCTGAAGGTCTCCGGCAAGACGCAGGAGTCGCTGGATGCCGGTTTGGTGCTTGTGGCCATCGGCGTGAGCCCCCTGCTGCCGGGCGGCGTCGAACTCGCCCGGGATGAAAAGGGGTGGGTGAAGGTCAACGACTCCTACGAAACCAGCGTCAAGGGTGTGTATGCCGCGGGTGATTTGATCGGGCCGCCTTGGTTGGCGCATGTGGCCAGCTTCGAGGCGGTGCAGGCCGTCGAGGGCATGTTCGGTGTCTCGAAGCCGCGCAAGGTTGCGGTCTTTCCCGGCTGCACCTACTGCCAGCCGCAGGTCGCCAGCGTCGGTCTCACCGAACGCGCCGCCAAGGAAAAAGGCCTCGAATTTTCGGTCGGCAAATTCCCCTTTCTTGCCAGCGGCAAAGCCCTTGCGGTCGGCGAAAGCGAAGGATTCGTCAAACTCATCATCGGCAAAAAGCACGGCGAAATCCTCGGCGCCCACATCATCGGCGCCGATGCCACCGAGATGATCGCCGAGCTCGGGCTCGCCATCACCATGGAAGCCACCGCCGACGAACTCATCGGCACCATCCACGCCCACCCGACCCTCAGCGAATCGGTCCACGAGGCCGCCCACGCCGCCTCCGGCCACGCCATCCATATCTGAACCGCATGGCGGTGACTTAAGCGCGGTTTGGGATGCTGCCCCTACAGGGCAGAAATGCTTTTCACCCAAGACCCAGGGCGGCGTCCGGCCGCTGCCGGACTTGCCCTGGGCTGTGTGATGCAGCCCCGTTGGGGCTGAAGTTAGCGCCATCCATATCTGGCCCCGAAACCCCGCGCTGCCGCGGGATTTCCCTTGGTGCCTGTTTTGTGATAGGGACATTGCCGATGGAAAATCCCGATCAACCCCAACCCGCCCGGTTTGGACGCCGGAAATTTCTCGTTGGCGGCGCGGCGGCTCTCGCGGCATGTGCTGTGCCAGCCCGCCCGGTCCGGGCGGGGACGGAAGATTCCACGCTGCCTCCGCTCCGGATTCTCTTTTTCACCGATGTGCATGCCATGAGCGGGAAGGGAGCCCCCGGGAAGATGGAGGCCACCGCATCCCGCATCGCCAAGGAACCGTGTGATATCATCATCGGGGGCGGCGATTACGTGCATGGCGGCTTTGCCTCCACCTTGGACGCCATGCAGGACCGGTTGGCAATCTTCCGCATTTTCCTTGAACGCGTGGGCCGCCCGATCCGTCCGATGATTGGCAACCACGACCTCATAGGGGCTATCCCCGAAGACGGCTCGGCGCCCGCACCGGATCCCCGTGCCCCGATCATGGAATTGCTCGGCTTGGATCGCTCGTATTACGCTTTTCAAGCCGGCGGCTACCAATTCTTTGTCTTGGATTCAATCGGGGTCATCGGCGGGGAACTTCGCTACCGGGGCTGGGTGGGAGAAGATCAAATCACGTGGCTGCGAGAATCCTTGGCCAAAACACCGTCCGACCAACCCATCGTCCTTTGCTCGCACATTCCCTTCCGGACAACCTTCATCCAAAACCGGGAGAGCCCGACATCGCCCCTGCCTGCCAACCTCGTGGTGGGAAATGCCAACGAAGTCCTTGCCCTGTTTTCCAGCCACCGACTTGTGCTTGTGTTGCAGGGGCACCTTCACACGGATGAGCAGATTCGTTGGAACGGATTGGAGTTTGTGCAGGGTGGTGCGGTGAGCGGCGCTTGGTGGAACGGCGCAAATCAGGGCACCGAGCCCGGATATGGAATGCTCGCATTGGGACCATCCCCGGCAGGTTGGCGCTATCCCTGCTGATCACACGTGTCCAAGATGCGGAAGGATTTATGAGAGGCGGAGCGAGATCAGCTCGCAGGGGCTGAAGGAAAGCACGTCTGCGACGGGCGGTCCGCATTCTTCGGCAAGGGAGGAGCGGTGAATTTTCCAGTTGCCGGGGTTGTCGATCCTGACGTTGCCGCGCTGGCCCCGGGTTTCGTGCAGTCGAATGATGAAGCCGGCGCCGTCTTCGGCGGGCTTGATCCATGATGGCACGAGGGATTCGCCGCCAAGGAATTGAGGCAGAGGGCGAGTCGGGACGCCGGCAGATCCGGCCACGGCAAGCGGGGGGGTAAAGAGTGTATCGGCGAGGGCTGCGGGTTGTTTGTCCCTTGGAGCGTCAAGGCCTCCCCATGCCAGTGCGAGTTGGAATGTGTGGTGCCCGTGATCCGAATGGCTGTGGCCATAAGCGCGGGAGCGGAGCGGTTCATTTGTTGCGGTCTCGGTGATGAGCGCGCTGCGAAGCAGGGTGCAGTGCAGCAAACCATCATGGCATCCGAACCCGAACCGGTCACGGGCAACAAGCGCAAGCGCGGAGGCCTCTCCATCATCGCCGACCAGTGCCCAGCGGCTGGCGGGCACTTCGAAACGCACATCGGCGGTGAGGGTCTTCTCGCGCTGCGGGCGGGTCACGCTGCCGAAGGGTGTGCCGAAGCGGGCGAAGCGCCCGGCGAAGGACGTCCCGAACTCGATGCGCAGGAGGCGTTCATCATCGGCCCAATCAACCACGACTTCCAGTCGGAGCACCGGAGAGCCGGCCTCAAGCACATGGCGAAGAACGGCCCGGCTGCCGGCGCCCAGCGGCCACTCATGGGAAATCACAATGCGGGAAGGGGATTCCTCGACCCCGAGGAAAGAGGTTTCACCGGACGGCGGAAGGGGCAGGCCCACGCTGTTGCGGTCGATATCCCATGCTTCGAAGAGTGCGGGATGGTCGGGATAAACCCGCAACCCACCAAGAGGTTCGCGGATCGGAATTTCCCGTCCGTCAAATGCCAGTGCATTGATGCATCCCCCGGGATTGACGGAAAATGCGACGCGGCCGTTGGTCCAGAGTCCGCTTTCCATCCGGCAGACGGAATCCGGCAGCGGGTCGGTCGCATTGTTTGTTGCGGCCACTGACAACGCAGGAAGCTCGAGGAACCGCGGGCCGTCGGAAAGCCGCACCGGCAGAGGAAGGGGGTTGAACCATGCGCCCGTTCCCGCACCCAGAACGGCGGATGCTTCCGCCTGGGCCTTCGCGATGAGCCCGCGCCGCTCGGCGAGACCTTCTTCATACACCTCGATGATCGAGCTGCCCGGGATGTCGTCATGGAATTGCGAAAAAACCAGCCGCCGCCAAAAATGAAGATCAATCGGTCCGCGTCCGGTCGCAACATGGGCGGCCTCGAGGGTCTGCAGCGCCCGCTCCATGGCACGGAAGGTTTGTTTGACCTCCACATGGGTCGTGAGCACCCCGCGGTGGAATTCCAAATAAATCTCTCCATCCCAGACGGGCAAGTCGGGTGCGAGCGGGCGCATGCGCTCGAAGAAAGCATCGATGCGCCCCCAACCGACCGAAGGAACGCCGGAAAGGTCGGCCATGCGGCGGGTCCGCTCGCACATTTCTTCGGTCGGGCCGCCTCCGCCGTCGCCATAGCCGGTGGGCAGGAGGACTTCGGGATGGATGGCGACCTGACGGTGTGCGCGCAGCGGGTTGGTGACCTGTGCGATGGTGGCAAGCGCGTTGTAAGTTTGGTCGTAGCCCATGACATGCGAGAGGATTTCGGTGCCATCATGACCGCGCCAGCGGAAGCTTGTGAAGGGGAAGCGCTCGCCGGTGCTCCAAGCGAGCTTCGTCGTGAAGAAAAATTCGACCCCGGCCTGACGCATGATTTGCGGCAGACACGCCGAGTAACCGAAGACATCCGGCAACCAGACGATTTTGCTGGGCGCGCCCGTGAGGCGTTGAAACTCCTTTTGGCCGATGAGCAGGCTGCGCGCGAGCGCTTCTCCGCAGGCCATGTTGGTATCCGACTCGACCTCCATTGCGCCGAGGGCTTCCCAGCGTCCCTCGCTGATCCGCGCCCTGACCCGCTGCATCAACTCCGGTGAGCGGCGCTCGACGGCGCGGTAGCTGGCGGGCTGCGAGTAGGCGAACTGGAATTCCGGGTAGCGGTCCATGAGGCGATGGACGGTGGAGAAGGTGTGGATCGCCTTCGCTTCGCCGATGCGTTCCGGCCAGAGCCAGACAAGGTCGATGTGCGCATGGCCGGTGAGCACGGCACGCAGCCCGGGCAGCGCCCCCCTCACCCGCTCATAGAGCGGTTCGAGGGCCCGGGACAAGGCGGCAGGACCTTCGCGGTCATAGACATCCACCGCCCGATCCAAGCCATCGGTTAAGATGCGCACAAGGGGATGGATGGTCACCCAATTTTCGCGGGCGTGCATGGACGATGCAAAAAGGTCGGGGCGATGCAAATCCCGGTCCTGCGTGGCGGTCCACTCAAGCAATTCCCACAGGACCATGAAATCGTGACAGGCCCGCCAGGCGGGCTCATCACGACGGGCCGGAAAGGCACCTTCCAAACAACTCCCCCGGTTGTCGATGCCCTGCGTCTCGTTTTGAACCCAAACGCCCGTGCGGCAGCAGATGGACTCAATGTGAACCTCCGAAAAATCGCGGGGCAGTTCGACATGGGAATGTCCGGGATCGAACCCGCCCGCCGGGACGCCATCGAGATAGAGAGTTGCTTCCCCACGGTCCCGCCAGCACAAATGCGTGAAGTCACCGGTTCGGGAAGGCCTGAGATCAATCTGAAACCAGGCTTGCTGGAAAGAACGTCCCCAATAGTAAGGAAACTCCCGCACGGGAACAAAACCTCCTGCAAGTCCGGCGAAGGGCACATGATGGTCGGTCGGAGGAGCCGCCGCAATGGGCAGGGACTCTGGAGAAACCGTCCAGATGCTTTGCTTCAAACGAACAAGTGCCTTGGCCAAACGCGGCGGCAGAAGATGCAGATAGGGAGTTTTCATGAAATGGACGAAGTCACAAGGGCTTCACGCAGCGCGTCTCGTGCATCAGCAAATGAAGCTCACGAATTGCTCTTCCACAACCACCCGCACCATCTGCCGGATCTTGCGGAAGCTGCGCGGGAAAGTGGCATCCGCTTCGGCCGGACATGTGATTCCCTGCACCGCCCGCCCGGCAATTTCCTCCCCGCTTGCGGGAAAATGCCTGCAAGGAGCCGCCCGGCCAAAAAAGCTTTTTCCATCTCCGGAAGCAGGAAAGCCTGCGTTTCAACCCTCGTATTCATGCCCGCCAAGGTATGTCCGCAACCGGCTGCAGTCAATCCGCCCGAACCTGTAAGACCCTGTGCAATCATTTGGATAACGCGCGTTGCTGATGGATTTTTGGCCCGGCCAAGGCGGCGGGACGGGGATGCGCCCTCGCAGTCGCCTTGCCACCCGGCCTTTTCTGCTCGCGCGCGCGCTATCCAAATGATTTCACAGGTTCTGAAGCGGAATTGATTGACGATGACGTTGTAATTGGATGGTTGGGCATGGTGCAGAGCGACCTTGTGCTTGCGGGCGGAAGGTGGCAGGGTCCGGCCTGCATGAAGTATCGAGAGATCGGGGGTGCGGGGGGGGTGCGTGTGAGCGAGGTGGGATTTGGGATGTGGACGGTATCGACCGGCTGGTGGGGGACGTATGATGACGGGGAGGCGCTGGGGTTGATGCACCGTGCGCACGATCTGGGGGTGACTCTTTTTGATGCGGCAGACACCTATGGCAACGGGCGCAGCGAGGAGTTGATTGCGAAGGCATTCGGGGGCCGGCGGGACCGGATCGTCATTGCCACCAAGGTCGGATACGATTTTGTGCGTCATGGCGGGGAGAGGCGGGGGCAGCGCGAAATTCCGCAGGATTTCAGTCCTGCGGGGATTCGTGCGGCGACCGAGGCGGCGCTCGGGCGGCTTGGGACCGACCGGATCGATATTTTGCAGCTTCACAACATCCGGATGGAGCAGGTGGACGAAGATGGGTTGTGGGAGACCCTCGAGGGGTTGCGGGCGGAGGGGAAGATCCGTCTCGGGGGAGTGGCGCTGGGTCCGGCCATCGGGTGGCTTGGGGAGGGGGCGCGCGTGATCCGGCGGCGGAACCCGGACATTGTCCAGCACATCTACAACATCCTCGAGCAGCATCCGGGCGCGGCGATCCACGAAACGGCGCGGGAGTGTGGGGCGGGCACCCGGTTCCTCATCCGGGTGCCGCACTCATCCGGCATGCTCGAGGGGCACTACACGGCGGACACCGTCTTTGCTCCCGGCGACCACCGCAACCATCGTCCGCGCTCGTGGCTGCTCAACGGGATCAAGAAAGTCGAACAGCTCCGGTTTCTCGAGGCCGGCGGGAGGCGGACCCTCGGGCAGGCGGCGATCCAGTGGTTGCTTGCGGACGGGCGGACCGCCTCGGTCCTGCCCAACATTTACGACATGGGGCAGGTCGTGGAATTTGCGGCGGCACCGGATTGCGAGCCATTGGATCGCGCGGAAATGGCGCGGATCGGGGAATTGGCCGCGGAGAATTTCGGCCTTGATCCCGAAGAGCCGCGCTACAAGGGGACGATGGAGATGCCATCCGGAGCGGCATGAGGCGGCTTGCGCGGATGGTCTTGGGGGGGAAGGAGCGGAAGGAGAAGCCGTCCGGGGCGTATGCGCCGCGGGTGGTGATGTTTGATTTTGACGGCACGATTGGCGACACACTCGAGGCGGGCTTTGAGATTTTCAATGTGCTGGCGGCGGAGTTTGGATTTCGTCCGATGGGGCGCGACGAGCTGCCGCATTTGCGCGACATGCGCACCCGCGAGTTGATGCGCCATGCGGGGATTTCCGCCGCGAAACTGCCGCGCATTTCGCGCAGGGGCACCCAGGAACTTTCCCGGAGGATTGATTCGATCCGGCCCCTGCCGGGGGTGCCGGAACTCATCCGCGAACTTGCCCGGCGCGGCCACATCCTCGGCATCATCACCTCCAACTCGGAGGCCAACGTGCGAACCTTCCTTGCCAACCACGGGCTCGAACACTTTGCCTTCATCCGCAGCTCCTCGAAACTCTTCGGCAAGTCGCGCGAAATCCGCGCGGCGCTCAAGGGCCTTGGGGCGGGCGCACACGAGGTTCTTTTTATCGGGGACGAGACCCGCGACATCGAGGCCTGCAAGAAGGAGGGGGTTCCGATCGCCGCGGTGACATGGGGCTACAACAGCCCGCATGCCCTGCGCGCGATGGAGCCCGAGTTTCTCGTCGATTCACCGGCGGAGATTCTGGCCCTTGTTCCCGCGCGGCAGGGCTGAGGTTTCTTCAGCAAACCAGCGGGAGGGAATCCGCGGCAGGAATTTTTCCGTGGCGGGGGCGGGTTGTTCTTCTTTTCATTTCCGGGCATCCGGTCTAGGCTTCCGGGTCATGTCCTCATCGGTAACCCCTCCCATTCCCCGGCAGCCCACGGGGGCGACTTTTCTGGTCGCCATCACACTTCTCGGGATCTTTGCGCTGTTCCAACTTGCGGCGGTCGGGTGGCACTTCCTTCCCGTTTTGCGCGCCCAAATCCTTGAGAACCGCCAAGAGCGACCCGAAGCGGCGGCGGGGGACGATGTGGCAGCGGCCGCGACACCGGCAGGACCCGTTGCGACGACGCAGGGTGCGGCTCCCGTGGATCCCGCGATCATCGCCCGTGCGACCCAGATTATTTCCGAGGTTGACCGCAACTTCCGGGTCGGGGACTTCGATGCCGCACTCCAGGGTCTTCAACAGGCCGAGGTGCTGGCTCCATCCAATCCCGCGATCCTCTTCCGCTTCGGGCAGGTCTACGAGGCCCTTGACGACAAGGCCCAGGCATTCATGGCCTACGAACGCTCGATCCTCATGCCGGGCCTGCCTTCCGATGTCCGTCGCCAGGCCGAACAAAAGATGGCTTTGCTGGCGCAGGTTTTGGGCGAGCAGGAGGCGGGGATTCCCGGTGCTCGCGGGACGCCGGTTGCGCCGGCACCGGCAGCGGATGCAGGAGGTCAGCCGGTTCGTGACGAGATTGGTCTGCAGCCCGGAGCATCATTGGGCATCGTCAGCACACGGTTGGTTGACAGCCAACCGGGTGCGAAGACGTTGAGTATTGCGGTGAAGTCGCGTCCGGGCACCAGCATTGATGCGGGCCTCATGAACGTGCATGTCTTTTTTTACGAGCAGGACGAGAACGGAGAAGTGCTGGTGACGCAGTCCAGGCCGGCGACCCAGTGGATCAGTCCGCCGGTGGATTGGGCCGATGGGGAGCCTGAGTTGCTCGAGGTCGAGTATCCGCTTCCCGACGGGGGTTTGCCGGGGAGTTCGGCGGATTTGGGGGCCGTGGGCCGCACGTATTACGGTTACATCGTGGGGGTTTACTACGGTGGGGAGCTTCAAGATTCGCGCGCCGATCCGGGGCGCCTGAACACCCTGTTTCCCATGGCTCTCTATCTCGACAATACAAACGCTCCATGAAAGTCCTGATCGCCGACTCCGAAATCACCGCCTCTTCCGCCATTGCCGACTGGATGGTTGCCAATGGCTGGCCCCAACCCGGCATAGCCGCGACAAGCGACGAGGCCATCGAATGGATCAACAAAAACGAAGGCATCGACGTGCTTGTTGCCGATGTGGCCCTCTCGCCGCTTGACGGCCCGAGCCTGCGGGAGAGCCTTTTGCCCCACTTTCCAGCGCTCAAGGTCGTCTTTCTTGCGGGGTTTGATGTGTCCGCGCATGCCGGGCGCATGGCGGGTTGCGGGCTGCTTGCCAAGCCTGCGACGGGGGAGGCGGTTGATTCGGCAATCCGTGCACTCTACGAGCAAACCGAACCGCAACCCACCCCCGTTGTTGCCCCGGTCGCCACTCCGAAGGTCGCTGCTCCGCAAGTGTCCGCCGCTCCAAGGGCGGCCGCTCCGAAGGTGGCTGCTCCGCAAGTGTCCGCCACTCCGAAGGTGGCTGCTCCGCAGGTGTCCGCCACACCGAAGGTGGCTGCTCCGCAAGTGTCCGCCGCTCCGAAGGTTGCTGCTCCGCAGGTGTCCGCTGCACCGAAGGTGGCTGGAGTCGCCGCGAAGCCCCAGCAAAAGACCAAGGCACCGGCTGCCATTTTGGAGGGGCTCAATTTTGGGGAAGCAGAGATGCCGCCCGACGCGCTGGTTGGGACAAAGGTTGGCGACTACGAGATTGAGGCGCGCATAGGCACCTCTCCGAGCGGCAGCATTTACCGTGCGAAGCAGACGAGCATGAACCGCAATGTGCGGTTTTATACACTGGATTCTGCCAAGGCGGCGGATCCGTCCGCCATCGAGGCCTTTCTTGCCGATGCCAGCGCCAAAGCCAACGTCAACCACCCGAGTGTCTTCGCCATTTACGAGGAAGGCGAAGGTGGCGGCACCTTTTATTTCTCGTGTGAATACGAGCCCTGCAGTTCCCTTGAACAGATCCAGCAGGCGGGACGCCGGCTCAACGAGTTGCAGGCCCTGCATATCCTGAAAGTTGTCGCCGATGTCCTCGGGACGCTTGCCCGGGCCGGCACGCCGCACGAAATGATCAGCGCCCGGTCGATTCTCATCGGCCAGCACGGGCGCGCGCGTGTCGCAAATATCGCCATGCACCAGCCTGCCGAAATTTTTGACAGCACGGCCGAAATGACCCGCCTTGCTGCGCTTGTCCTCGAAGCCATGGAGCCGGTTTCCGAAAACCCCCTCGGGGTGCGCGAGCTGCTCGAGCAGACGGCAGCGGGGGCCGGACCGGCCTCCTGGCCGGCCTTTTCCCAGGCCCTCAGGGCCCTCGAACCCAAAGTGCGCCCGCAGGATGCCTACAAACTCGATGCCCAGGAACGCGCGGCCATCCGCATGGTCGAAGAGGCCAAAAAACGCCAGCGGCGCAATATGCTGGTCAGCTCCGCTCTCTCCCTTGTCCTCCTGACCGCCGCCCTCACCGCCGCCTACTTTTTTATCTTCGGCCCCAAGGGCACCGACACCAAAAAATACGAGTCGATGATCCAGATACCCGCCGGCGAATTCATCTATCAGGACGGCGAGAAGGTGACCCTGCCGACGTTTTACATCGACGAATTCGAGGTGACGATCGCGCAATATGCGAAATTCCTCCAATACCTCGAGGAGAATCCCGGCGAGGCGGAGAAGTTTGCGCACCCCGACCAGCCGAAGGGCAAGTCGCATGTGCCGGCCGAGTGGGCCGACATGGACGAGCTGCGCCCTCCGATGCCGGGTTACTACACACGGGCGCGCAGGTGGGGGCGCTATCAGGCGGCGGCGCTGAGTCTTGATTCGCCTGTCTTCGGGGTGGACTGGTTTGATGCCTACGCGTATGCCAAGTGGAAGGGGCGCCGTCTGCCGACCGAGCAGGAGTGGGAGAAGGCGGGGCGTGGAACCGACGGGCGCAAATTCCCGTGGGGCAACGAGCCCGACCCGAAAAATGTCAACAGCGGCGTGGATCTGGATCCCAACCCGAAGAAGGGTGGCGACATCGACGGCTACAAGCGCTGGGCGCCCGTGGATGCCATCCGTGGCGACCGCAGCCCCTACGGCGTGGCCGGCATGGCGGGCAATGTCTCCGAGTGGACATCCTCCTTCGACACCGATCCGCAATTTTCGTCCGGAAAGCTGCCGGTGATTCGCGGCGGCAACTGGCGCAATCCGGATTACACCATCACGCGCCGCGTGCTGTTGCTGACCGACCTGCAGGCCGACAACGGCCTGGGCTTTCGCACAGCCTCCGACTCCCCCCCCGCACAGTGAACCGTCCGCAATGGTGGCCGGCCGCCGCAATGGCGGCCCTCCTGATCCTCCTCTGTGCCGGCGCGACACGGGCCCAGGTGCAGGTCGATATTTCCTTCCGCCGCACGCTCTATGTGCTCTACGAGCCGATCCTGTGCACCGTGAGCATCCGGAACATGACCGGTGCGGACCTTGTGCTGCGCGACACCCCGCGCAACCCGTGGTTCAGTTTTCAAATCGAGACCATTGACGGGCGCCCGCTCCCGCCGGTCGCCGCCCGCCACAGCAACGAACCCCTCGAAATCCCCGCCGGCGAAACCGTGCGCCGCTCGGTCAACCTGACCCCCCTTTACCCCGTCTCCGAATTCGGAACCTACCGGGTGCGCGCGGTCGTACATGTCGCCGACCTCGACCGCTTTTTCTCCTCCCCGACTCTCAATATTGAAATCACGGAGGGTCGTCTGCTCTGGGAGGAGACGGTCGGGGTGCCCCCCGGGCACCCGTCGGGGGGATCTTCGCGCACGTTCTCTCTGCTCGCGCACCGCCTGCCCTCCTCGACCATGCTGTACCTTCGCGTACACGACCGCGAGCGCGGCATCATCTACTGCACCTCGCAACTCGGGCGCTTCCTCTCCTTCGGCACGCCGCTCGTCCTCTTCGACAGCGACAACGAAATCCATATCCTCCACAACACCGCCCCCAAAGAATTCCTTTACTCCCACTTCAACCTCGACGGCAGAGTCCGCAACCAGCAGGCCTACCAGGACTGGGGCTCGCGACCCGCCCTCGCACGCACGACCGAAGGCGGTGTGCGCGTGCTGGGCGGCACGCTCTTCGACCCGAAGGCAACCCCGCCCGAGCGCGAACTCCCCGGGCTTGGCGACCGCCCCGTGGACCTCCCCCCACCGGGCGCAACGCCCACTCCCAAAGACGAGGCGCGTCCCGACAACCTCCTCTCCGAGTGAACGGGGGCATCTGCCATCTGGTCGGGGCCGGACCCGGCGACCCCGGCCTTCTCACCCTCAGGGGCCGCGCGTGCCTTGCCGGCGCGCAGGTCGTGGTCTTCGATTACCTTGCCAACCCGGAGCTGCTTGCATGGGCGCCGGAGGACGCCGAGAAAATTTGTGCGGGCAAGGAGGCGGGCAGGCATGCGATGACGCAGGACGAAATCAATGCGTTGCTGGTTGGGAAGACGCGGGAGGGGCGGAGGGTTGTGCGTCTGAAGGGCGGGGATCCGTTTCTTTTCGGGAGGGGAGGGGAGGAGGCGGAGGCGCTGGCGGGCGCGGGCTGTGCGTTCGAGGTCGTGCCGGGAGTCAGTTCGGCGCTTGCGGGTCCCGCCTGCGCGGGCATTCCCCTGACCCACCGCAGTCACGCGAGCGCCGTGACCATCTTCACCGGACACGAAGATCCCGACAAGGGCGGGCCGACGCTCGATTACGGGGCGCTGGCCGCCGTGCCGGGCACCAAGGTCATGCTCATGGGGATCGGGCGCCTCGCCGCCCACTGCGAAGCCCTTGCCAAGGCGGGCATGCCGGCCTCCACCCCGGTCGCGCTCGTGCGCCATGCCACGACCCCGCGGCAGGAAACCCTCACCGGCACCCTCGGCACAATCGCGGCCGCGGCCGCAAAACACGGCTTCAAGGCGCCGGCCGTTGCGGTCTTTGGCGATGTGGCCTGCCTGCGGGAGACGATTGGGTGGTTCGAGAAGAGGCCCCTGTTCGGCCGGCGTGTGGCTGTGACACGGACCCGCCGCCAGGCGGGTGAACTCCTTGAGCGCCTGCGGGCTTTCGGCGCCGACGCCTTCGAAATGCCCACCATTCGGATCGAACCCGCCCCCGACAAGAGGGCCTTCTACGAATTGGTGGCCGACGCCCACATCTACGACTGGATCGTCTTCACCAGCCCCAACGGCGTGGACGCCTTCTTCCGCGCCTTTTACGAAATCTTCAGTGATGCAAGGGAAATCGGCGGGGTGCGCATTGCCGCCATCGGTCCGGCGACCGCCGCCCGCGTGCGCGCTTTCCACCTTGCGGTCGACCTCCAGCCCGACACCTATGTTGCCGAGGCCATCATCGAGAGCCTGCGTGCGGGGACCAGTGTCGAAAACCTCAAGTTCCTGCTGGCCCGGGCGGAAGGGGCGCGCGAGGTGCTTGCGGAGGAGCTGACCCGCATGGGGGCCATCGTGGACGAGGCGGTGGCCTATCGGACCGTGCCCGAGACCGCCGATCCGACGGGCGGGGTGCGCCGGTTCCGTGAGGAGGGGGCCGACATGATCACCTTCACAAGCAGTTCGACCGTGCGCAACTTCATGGCTTTGGAGTTGCCGGTGCCCCCCGGCCTTGTGACTGCGAGCATCGGCCCGGTCACTTCGGCCACCATGCGCGAGCTGGGCCTGCGGGTGGACATCGAGGCCGCCCAGCACGACATCCCGGGACTTGTCGGGGCCATGCTCGCCGCGGGTCAGGTGAAGAGTTCGTGACCGAGAACGCTCAGGCAGTACATCGCGGCGGTTTCGCTGCGCAGGATAATCGGACCGAGGGAGACCGGCAGGCACCCGTTGGATTTGGCCATGGCCACCTCGGCCGGTGTCAGGTCGCCTTCCGGCCCGACAAGGATCAGGACCGACCCGGGCTTGCGTCCGCGTTCCTCCAAGGCGGCGGCGAGGACCTCCTTCATCGGGCGGGCGTCGGGTTGCAGGGATGCGACAAGAAGCATCTCATGAGCCGGCAGTGACGAAAAAAATTCGGACGGCGCGCGGGGTTCGGCAATTTCCGGCAGATGGTTGCGGCCGCACTGTTTGCACGCCTCGATGGCGGTCTCCCTCCAGCGGAGCGCCTTTCTGGCCGCTTCCCGCCTGTCCATCCGCACAACCGTCCGCTCCGAGAGAACCGGCAGGATGCACGAGGCCCCCAGCTCGACCGCCTTCTGCACGATCAAGTCCATCGTCCGCCCCTTGGGAACCGCCTGCGCAAGTGTCAGCCTGCACGGCAGCTCCGGCGAGGCGGTCACCGGCCCCGGCGCGACCGTGACCCCCCCCCTGCCGGCCGAAAGAAGGCGGGCGGGCGCTTCGTTTCCACACCCGTCAAAAACCGTCACCCGCGCCCCGACACCCAGACGCAGGACATCCACGGCATGGTGGCTCTGGCGTTCGTCGAGGACCGGCGGCGCGTCGTTCCACGCCCCGGGCGGAAGGTAAAATCTGTGCATGACCCCGAGGGTATCCGGCGGCACGCCCTCCGATAAACAAAAAAAGCCCCCCCCGCCGGAGCGGGGAGGGCTTTTCGGGTTGGGTGCAGGGTTTAGAACGAGAACTCGACGCTTGCTCCGCCCCAGAAGGTGCTCGGGCGTGTGCCGACGAGGTCGTACCACTGGTAGCTGTAGGCTCCATACCCGTAGAGGGTGATGTAGTCGTTCAGCGCGATCGGGATCCCGATGCCGAGCTGCAGGTCGTTCGCGCCATTGAAGAAGTGGCCGTCGTCCTTCGCATTGTAGCGGAAGTTCGTGCCGAACGAAACCCACGGGTCAACCGACAGGAAGCTCGTCACCGGCACACTGCCGTCAATACGCGCAAGCAGATAGCTCGAGGCCGTCGGTGCAATCCCCTGGTCATCCACATCGGGTCCGATGTTGAAGAAGTAGGTGAGCGACGGGGTGATGGTCATGAACCCGAGGTCGATCTCGTAGGCACCGCTCACGTTGAGCTCGTGCGAGTAGAGCGGACTGCTGAGCACGTAGTAAAACGTGTAGCCGAAGCTCAGCGCGAAGTCGCCGAACATGCGGGTGTAGCTCGTGTAGATGTCGAGCTCCTTGTAGTCGGTCTTCTGGGTGCCGAAAGCAAACCAGGAACCGACTGTCAGGAAGTCGTTCTCGGTGATGTTCCATGTGAAGTTGAGGTCGGTCCAGTAGAGACCGGAACCGTAGCTCATGTCGTTGCGCAGCACGTTGACGCCGCGGAACATGTAGAGGCTGTCCCAGCCCGTGCTAAGACTCGCTCCCCACCAGTTGCTTGCTTCTTCGACGATGACCTCGTCTTTGAAGGTTTTTCCCTCTCCTGCGAGAAGGGGGTTGCCGGTCAGCAATGCTGCCACACCGACGGCGGCGGCGATTTTGAATGCTTTTTTCATGTGTTTTCCTTTGTTGTTTGTTGGGTTTTTTTGCCCTCGGGATCGGCTTGCGCCTCCCCTCCGGAGTCCCGCTCCGCCAGAGGCGGATGCGGAAGCAACTCACCCAAAGCAAGGAACGTGCCAAATGCCATACAGGGGGGGGAACCCGGTGTCAAAAAGTATTTTAAACTTTATTTGAACAAAAATCGCCAGTTGCTGTCACAAGTTGCCCAGTGCTTGTGGAGGGGGGGTCATGGCGGCGAGAGCGGCGGCGCGGTCCGGGTAAATCGGGTAGGCGGTGTCGAATTTTGCGAGGTTGAAGACGCGTTGGACTTCGCCGCGCAGCGAGCAGACGGCGAGTTGGCCTGCGGCGCGGGAGATTTTGCGTCCGGCGAGGAAGAGTTCGCGGAACCCGGCGCTGGCCATGTATTGGAGGTTTTCGAGGTCGACGAGGAGGGAGGTGGCGTCCCCGCCCGCGGTGAGGGACTCGATGGTTTCGCGGAGGACTTTGCCGTCGGCGGGTTCGAGGCGTCCGGAGACGGCGAGGATGTTCAGGGAGCCTTCGCGCGAGGTTTGGAACGTGGCCATGGGAGGGGATGATGCCTTTGCCCGGGCGGGATGTCCAGCGCGGGAGATGGAAAAAGTCAGGCTTTGAGGCGTTCGATGCGGGCGCCGAGGGCGTTGAGTTTTTCGTCGATGGCCTCGTAGCCGCGGTCGATATGGTAGACGCGGTGGATTTCGGTGGTGCCTTCGGCGCGGAGGCCGGCGAGCACGAGTGCGGCGGAGGCGCGCAGGTCACTGGCCATGACGGGTGCGCCGCTGAGTTTGGGGACGCCGTGGATGACGGCGGTGGAGCCATGGAGTTCGATGCCTGCGCCCATGCGTTTGAGTTCGGAGACATGCATGAAGCGCTGGGGGAACACATGGTCGGTGATGACGCTGATGCCTTCGGTGGTGGCGAGCAGGGCGCACATTTGGGCCTGCATGTCGGTGGGGAAGCCGGGGTAGGGTTCGGTGTCGAGTTTGAGGGGGCGGCGCAGGCCGTTGGGTCCGATGGTGAGTGTGTCGGGGCCGGCTTCGATGCGGAATCCCGACTGGGAGAGGGGGGATGTCAGGGCTTCGAGGTGGGCGGGGATGACGCGCCGGAGGGTGATGGTGCCGCTGCTGATTGCGGCGGCGACAAGGAAGGTGCCGGCTTCGATGCGGTCGGGGATCACCTCGTGTTCTGCGCCATGCAGGGCGGGAACCCCCTCGATCACAATGCGCCGCGTGCCGGCGCCCTCGATGCGGGCTCCCATGCGGGTGAGGAATTTTGCGAGGTCGACGACTTCGGGTTCCTCGGCGGCGGCGTCGATGACGGTTGTTCCTTCCGCGAGGACGGCGGCCATCATGACATTGCCCGTGCCGAGGACCGTTGAGCCGAATTTGCCGCGCATGTTGACGGGGGCGCCGCGGAGTGCGGGGGCGAGGACCTTCACGTCGCCCCCCTGCACGCGCACCGCGGCGCCCAGGGCCTCGAATCCCTTCAGGTGCAGGTCGATGGGCCGGTCGCCGATCACGCATCCTCCCGGCAGGGAAACGGTCGCCTCCCCCTCCCGGCCCAGCAGCGGACCCAGCACGCAAACCGATGCGCGCATCTTGCGGACGATATCGTAGGGAGCGACTGTGCGCACATTTTCGGCGCGCACGGTCACGGTTCCGCTGGCCCGTTCGACCTCGCAGCCGAGCCGGCCAAGGATTGTGAGCATGTAGTGGATGTCGCTCAGATCCGGCACCCGGCTGATCACGCAGGGTTCGCGCGTGAGGAGAGTCGCGGCGAGGATGGGCAGCGCGGAGTTTTTCGATCCGCTGATGCGGACCGACCCCGAGAGGGCTCCTTCTCCGCCGTGAACGACGACCTTATCCATAACGCGCAAATAAAAACCTGAAGATGCCCTGATAGTCACGCACGGGTTCGATGCCGTGGAAGCCGTGTACTTCGAGCAGGGAGGCGAGGGGTTCGTGCTGGCCGAGACCAATCTCGAGGGCGACGAGTGCTCCCGGGGCAAGGAGGGCGGGGGCTTCGGCGACGAGGCGTCCGGTTGCGGCCATGCCATCGGGGCCGCCATCGAGGGCGGCGCGCGGATCGTGGAGGACTTCGGGGGCGAGGTCCGGGATGTCGCCGGAGCGTGCGTCCTGCAGGGTGAGCGCATGCTCGCGCCCATCGATCCGGGCCAGAAGCT